>NZ_DATCTO010000028.1 GCF_036567905.1 Candidatus Binatus sp. | reverse complement strand
CTCGGTCTTTGCCCCGGCCTCGTGTTCGCGCAGCACCCCGATGATCTGCTCCTCGCTGAAGCGACTCCCTTTCATTGTCCGTCTCCTTTTCAGGCGACGGACTCTACCTCATTTCGGCTGAGTTTTCGGGGTGCAGGCCATTAAGAATGTCAAGTAGCTTTAGTCCTTCGGACTGACTGAAAGATATTTCGTTTTGGCGATCTTCTTCCCGCAAAGGGTCGCTTTTGATTTTGATTATTTTAAAAGATAGTTCCGTGCCTTTGGTGCGTGGCACGAAGAAGGGCACAAAAGCGATCTCTGAGTCGCGACTATCGCGAATTGTGACTTTGTCCGCGAAGTCAATGAAGCCGGACCTGGCGCGTCGGCGCTTGACGACGCGGATACCTTTCGTTGGGGTCGTCATCTTGTTCAATCAGCGACGGACGCACTGAGTAGCGCCCGCGTCGCTCGCGAGCCGCGCCATCACGCCGATCGTGCCATGGCGCTCATCGCGGTGCGATGGAGCCATTTTTCGTGCTGTGCGAAGAAGTCGCCCGGCAGCTTAGCGTGCACGTCGTACCCAAGCTCGGTCAGCGCGTTCTCGACGGCCTGCACGTCGCGCATGCGATTGATGCCGACGTGGCCGTGCTTTCGGGCCGGTCCGGCCTTCTCCAGAATTCCAAGCGTCAGCAGGGGAACGAGTGACCAACCGAACATCTGCGCGCGGTTCCTCACCGCTGACCCGTCAAGCACACCGTCTGCGCTCTCACGCGAGAATTGCACGCAGCTGATGAGGATCGGCGCCCACTCCGGCTGCCGTATGAGCAGTTCCTTCGTCTCCTGCTTCAAGTTCGCATTCTCCACCGCGTTCACCGCCTCGCCTAAGTTTTCTGACTGCCACAATCGTATCTCGCTCGTCGCGAGATCGGAACCGACTAGAGAGTGTCGATGACAACGGCTGTCCAACACAGTGATCGCGGGAGCGAATAATGCCACCCGCGCGCTTTTTCGCTGGTCAGTGTGATCAAGTGTGATCGAATTGATGGAAACGCACCGCAATCGACGCATACTCAGTGCATACGACGCCCGAAAAAGCCTTGAAAACATTGACCGAGAGCAACCGAGGTCATAGGCAGGATCAGACATTCGGATCTGAGGGTTGGGGGTTCGAATCCTCCGGGCGCGCCACGTAGCGGCCGGCGCCGGCGTCAGAGCGGGATTGCGGTGCGGAATAAAATGAATCGGCCGAGCATCTCGCCGACCAGCACCGACATCACCGCGATGTACAGCAGACCCGTAGCCGCCCTCGTCTCAGGGATTTTCAGTGTCTGCCAGGACATCCAGACCAGCACGATCGTGGCGACCGGACCGAGCAGGAGGCGAAATCCCAGCAGTCCGAGGTGCGCGGCGAATAACTCATGAACGCCCGCGACCGCGCCGGCGCTGCCGAGCGTTGCGGGCAGTCCGATCGCGAGTCCGAGCGCGATGAGGTCCGCGACCAGCGCGATTCCCAGCAGCCGGACGAAGGTGCGCAGGTAATCGACCGGCATCTCGAGGTCGATGAGGTACCAATGTCCAAACAGCATCGCGCCGCTCACCAATCCCAGGACCAGCGCCGAGGTGATTGCAGTAAGACCGTAGGCGACCGCCGCGACCGCGCCGAATCCGCGGGGCATCAGAAGCATCACGTTGGCGATTAGGGCGACCAGGCCCAGGCCCAAGCCAAGCGCGTACGAGCGCGCGCGGAGCAGCCCGTTTTCAGTCCAAAGGGTGTAGAGATAGACGGCGACGGCGGCGCTCGACAGGGTCCACAGCGCTGCCGCCATCCACAATGAGCCCGCGCCCGGTCCGTCGGCAGTACCGGCGCGCAACGCCAGCAACCCCAGGCCGATCGCGGTCGTCAGCGATGCGGCCAGGTACACCGAGGCGCTCGATTTGTAAAAGCCCCGCTCGACGTTGAAGAAGGGCGGAATCGCAAGTGCGAAGAGCCCGCCCCAGGCGAGTTCTCCGAAGACGAGGATGAAGCAGGCGGCGAATCTGGTCACGCCGGAATACTATCGGTCGCGGCGCATCCCGGACAGAGATGCAGGGGCGCCCGAAGCGTCATCGTACCGCTTGCCCCAGCGTGCCATTCGGTGAAATAAAATGTGAGTCGAGCACCTGACAGGCTACGATTAGACATATGCGGCGGCGGGGCTATAATTGAACTCAGACCGACAGGGATCAACGGGGAAGGACATGCGTTCATCGAAAATTCTAAAATTGTTGGTGATTGGACTGGCGCTGGGAGTTTCTGCATGCGGCGCCATGCAAGCTGCTCGTCAGGAGCAGGAACAAAAGCAGGCGGTGTTCGTGCATCGCGTTGACATGGCGCATATCTGGGTCACCACGGAAGGGCCGCCGGCTGGCAAGCCATACACGGAGCTTGGAGAGCTGAGTTATACGGAGCCGTTTTCTCCCGACGCGATCGAGGAAGCGAAGATCAGCGACAAGCTGAAGAAGATGGCCTACGAAAAATGGCCTGACACAATCGACGCGATCGTGAACGAGAATCAGACGCTCTCGGCCGACGGCTCGCAGTTCACGGTCACGGCAAAGGCGATCAAATACGACTCGTCGGTTGACCGCGAAGCCTTGCATCACATGAACGAGGGAATGGTGGCGTCGCCGTCGAGCAACTAGCGGCTGGCGATTAAGCGCGATCGAAGGCGGGCGCGTGGCGGCAACCAGGCCGCGATGCGCCCGTCTCTATTTCCGATGGTTGAGGACGAGTCGTGGCGGTTCAGGCTGGCGCCGGCTCGGCCAATAAATCGTCGAGCTCTCCGGAGTCGTTGAGCGCCTTCAATTCCTCGAAGCCGCCGATAATCCTGCTGTTGATGAAAATTTCTGGCACCGTGTAGCGCCCCCCGGACATCTGGATCATCTTGGTGCGCAACTCGTCGTCGTCGGTCACATCGATTTCATCGAAAGCCACGCCCTTGCTCTTGAGCAGGTTCTTGGCCCGCACGCAGAACGCGCAGTAGGTAGTTGTGTACACTTCGACTTTCGGCAAGCAGTACCTCGCTTGAGCAATTCTTATCCGCGCGAAAAAAGCCTGTCCAGTACCGCGCCCAGTCTTTTCACGGCTGACGGGTGTCGGAGTACATGCGTTTGAGACGAGCAGGCGCCACGCCCGTCAAGTACATCGCGCGAATCAGCCACATCCTTACGATGGTACGCACCACTCCGTCGCGATTCCATCTGCGCGCGGACGTGGTCACGCGGGCGCGCAGACATGCGACCCGTCCGGCGCGCTTGAGCCGCCGCGTGAATTCGAGATCTTCGCATAGCTCGAGATCGGGGAAGCCGCCGAGGCGATCGAAGACGTCGCGGCGCACGAAGATCGCCTGATCGCCAGTGCCGGTGCGGCTGATTCGCGAGCGGATGCTGATCATCGCGCCAATAATCCGGTAGGCGATGGCGCTCGAGTCGAGTTTCACGTCGAATCGTCCGCCAGCCACCGCGGGATCGGACAATGCCGATGCGATGTCAGCCGCAAAGCTCGACGGCACGATCGTATCTGCGTGGACAAAGACCAATACGCCGCCGTGCGATTCGCGCGCGCCCGCGTTCATCTGGTGCGCCCGGCCGCGCGATGCGCCAATCAACGTGTCGCACAATGGTTGCGCGATGGCGGCGCTTAAGTCGATGCTGCCGCCGTCAACGACGACGATCTCCGCGTCGGGAGCGCCGCGCCGAAGCGCGCCCAGCGTGCTCGCGATGGTGGCCGCTTCATTGAGCATCGGCACGATTACCGAAAGCGGTTTCAATTTTCGAATCGATCCACCGGAGGATTCACCAGCGGCGGGGAGTTCGGCGTGGCCGAATCGCCCTTGATGATAACCCGACGCCCCTGGATCTCGAGACGGCCCTGCTGAAAGAGCGCGATCGCGTGCGGAAAGATGCGATGCTCCTGGAGCAGGATGCGCGCCGCCAGCCGTTGTTCGTCGTCGCCGGGCAACACGGGCACCGCCGCTTGCACGATCACCGGGCCGACGTCGACACCCGCAGTGACGAAGAAAACCGTGCATCCTGCTATCTTGACGCCGTATTCGATCGCCTCCTTCGGCCCGTGAATGCCGGGAAACGACGGCAGCAGGCTGTTGTGGATATTCATGATGCGGCCGGGGAACGCCTCGAGCATCACCGGCGAGAGCAGGCGCATGAAGCCCGCCAGCGCGACCAGCTCGACCGAGCGATCGAGCAGCGCGGCGAGGATCGCGCGGTCGAAGTCCTCGCGCGATGTAAACTTGCGATGGTCGATGACCATGGTCTCGATTCCGTGGCGGCGGGCGCGCTCGAGTCCCTGCGCGCCGGCCCGATTCGATATGACGAGACGGATTTCGGCCCTGAGATCGCCGCGGAGAATCGCGTCGATTATTGCTTGCAGATTGGTGCCGGCGCCGGAAATCAGGACGCCGAGTTTGACCGTCGGATTTTCCGCCATCGAATCAGCCGCGGCTCAGTGAATTGACACTCCGCGCTTGCCGCGCCTTACTTCGCCGACAACATATGCTCCATATTCGCGGCGGCGCAAATGAGCGACGACGCGCTCGGCCTCGCGCGCGGACACGATCGCGACCATCCCGAGGCCGTTGTTGAAGGTGCGATCCATCTCGGTGCGGCGGATTTTGCCAAGGCGCTGAATCATGTCGAAAATCGGCGGCGTCGGCCAACTGCCGCGTTCGAGGATTGCGCGGGTGTTCTCGGGCATCACGCGCGGCAGGTTCTCGAGCACGCCGCCGCCGGTGATATTGGCAAGCCCGCTTATCTTGAAGCGCTCGAACAGTTCGGCGACGACGCGCGCGTAGATGAGCGTGGGACGCAGAAGTTCCTCGCCCAGCGTGCATCCCAGCTCGGCGATGTTGGAGCCGAGCTTGAGTTTGGCGCGCTCGAGCAGAACGCGGCGCACCAGCGAGAAGCCGTTGGAGTGAAGTCCGCTGGATGCGAGTGCGATCAGCACGTCGCCGGCGCGCACCCTGGACGGCTTGGGAATCCGCGCGCGTTCGACGATTCCCACCGCGAAGCCGGCCAGGTCGTACTCGCCGGGCTTGTACAACCCGCTGAGCTGCGCCGTCTCGCCGCCGACCAGGCTCACGGCGGCCTGGGCGCATCCGCGAGCGATGCCCTTGACGATGTCGAGCGCGGTCCTTTTTTGCAGCTTGCCGGAGCCGATGTAATCGAGAAAGAACAGCGGACGCGCCCCGTGGCAGATGATGTCGTTGACGCACATCGCGACGCAGTCGATTCCGACGGTGTCGTGACGTCCGGTCTCGAACGCGATCATGAGCTTGGTGCCGACGCTGTCGGTGCCCGCGACCAACACCGGCGCGCGCATCTTGCGCGCCGCGTTGAGTCCAACCAGCGCGCCGAAGCCGCCGACTCCGCCGATCACGTGCGCGCCGGCCGTGGTCCTGGCGATCGAACCGAAAAGCGGAATCAGGCTCTGCTTCAGCGCGATATCGACGCCGGCCGCTTTGTACGTCATCCCGGGCGCCATCAGTTCGCCTTCCTTCGCCGCGCCACCATCGACGCGCGAAAGGCGCGCTCGCCGCCTGGATAAGCAGTCAACCCTTCGCGGTATTCCTCGATCTCGAGTCCGCCCGCGAGCGCGCGAAGCTCTCCGCGATCGAGCAGAAAGCGCGGATCGCGTGGCGCGCTGATCGCAGCCTGGTCAACCAGGAACGTATCGGCGATCAAAATGCCGCCGGGCCTGAGCGCCCGGGCAAATTTCGGGAACAGCGCGCGGTCGAGGAAGTTTATGTTCACGATGACGTCGAAAGATTCGTCCTTGAGATGAAAGCTATCCAAGTTTGCGACCACGGGCCAGATGGCCAGTCGCGCGGTCCGCGCAGCCGCGGCGAGGATGCGCATCGCTTCCGTGGAGAGATCGACCGCGAGCACCTGCATCCCGGCTCGTGCGAGCGCGAGCGCGTTGCGCCCGCGTCCGGCGGCGACGTCGAGCGCGACGCCGCGCGGGATTCGCGCGAGCATCGCGGCCAGGAACGGCTCGGCTTCGCCGGGCGGCTGGCCGCGATGGCGTTCGTCCCAGCCGGCACGCAGCGATTCGCTCATAGCACGCGCGCGAGCGTGAATACGTCCACGCAAGCCGCGCCGGCCGCAAGCAGCACGCGCGCGCATTCATCGACCGTGGCGCCGGTGGTCATCACGTCGTCCACGATCAGCACGCGGCGATTCCTGACGCGGTCGGGATTGGTGACCGCGAACGCGCGGCGCACGTTCTTGACGCGCTCGCCGTGGTGACGCGAGGTCTGCGGCATGGTGAAGCGCCGGCGCGACATCGCGGTGGTATCCAGCGGAAGATCGAGCCGCCGGGCGACTTCGCCGGCGAGCAGCGCGGCCTGGTTGAATCCGCGCCACCACAAGCGGCGCCAATGCAGCGGCACCGGGATGACGACATCGTAATCGTCAGCCGACACCGGCAGCTCGTCGCCCAGGTAATCCGCCAGCGCGCGGCCGACGGATTGATCGAGGCCGTACTTGTGACGGCGAATCAGCGCGGGCAGGCTGCCGGGTTCGTCCTCGGCGGTGGTTCGATAGCGCGCGATAGTGCGTGCGATTCGATAGCGTGGCGGATGCGCGAGGCATCGGGCGCATCGCGTCGCGCCGCTGACGGCGGACTCGAGCGGTCCACCGCACACTTCGCAGCGCGGCTCGGGCATCCGCTCGGCTCGCGCCACGCATTGAGCGCAAACGCGCGGTCGTGGTCCCGCTTCGGATGCGAGCGATGTCCCGCATGCCGGGCATCGCGGTGGATACAGAAAGTCGAGAAGCTGGGCGAGCGCGGCCATGTATGATTGATGCGTCCGACGGCGCCCAAACTCAAGCCCGGCCGTTGCGACGGCAGCGCAGTATTAAGACACGCTGGGTTGTCGCGCGAGAAGTCGGGCGGAAAGCGAACGCCTTAACTGGGGCGAGGTAGGACTCGCGGCGGTTGCGCGGCCGTTTGCGCGCGAAGTCAATTCGCCGGATGTGGTATAGAGAAAGTGATTTGAGCGCCGCTCACGGAGGTGACGGCGATACGGGGGAGTTGATGCGATGGCGATAACAGGAACGCTCGAAGATCGCGAGGAAGTTCGCGCGCTGCACGCGCGCTATTGCCTGACGATCGACGCCGGCCGCTACGATGAATGGGTCGATTGCTTCACCGAGGACGGCGTCTTCGAGAGCCCGCGCTTCGGCAAGCACAGCGGACGCGCCGGTCTCGAACGATTCGCGGCGCTGCACAAGGAATCACTCGGCGGCGCGCAGGTGCTCCACGTGGTCGCCAATCCGGCCTTCGAACTCGACGGCGCCAGCGGCACCGGCACCGCCTACCTGGTCTTTTACCATTGCAAGGACGGGCGGGTGCAGCAATCGACGGTTGGCTATTACACGGACAAGCTGCGCAAGACGCCTGCGGGATGGCGCTTTGCCAGCCGTCAAGTGACGATCCTCGGGCATCACTGAGATTCCTTAGTCCGCGCGCAAAATAGTGCGCCGCATTTTCGTGTCGCCGATTACCGCGTTAGAAGGCCGCGTACCACGGCACTTCGTGCGGATTCTGCACTTCCCAATTGATCTGGAACTGCTGCAGGATCGTGCCGTCGGAGTGCGCGAGCGCGAGCTTGGCGTTCTCGAGATCGACTTCGGCCTGCACCTGGTTGCCCTCCGCGCTCACTTCCTCTTCCTGGTATTGCAGCAGGTCGTGCGTGGTCGCCATTCCGACCCGGAACATCACTTGCTCGTCGTGGAGCGCCTGGCGAGCGTAGTAAGTTGCCGAGGCAGTCGCGGCGGCGCGCTTCTGATCGGCATACAGATTAGAGATTGCGCTCTCCACATTGACCACCGCCTGCGACAGCGCCGCTCGATACAGCACCCGCTGCTGCTCGTATTGTACGCGAGCCTGCGCCAGAGCGGCGCGCGGTACGGCGTTGTCCAGCGGCATCTGGAACGTCAGCACGGCGGCGTAGTTGTAATAGCTGAAGCCCCACAGGCGATCGAGCGAGTCGCCGTAGATTCCGCCGAACGGCGCCTTGCTGCCCGCGTCCAGAGCGTAACCGGCCGGAGTGCAATTCCCGCTGCCTGCTTTCCCCGGGGAGGGTACGCCAAGAGGCTTCATGCAAGGCGTAAAGCCGGAGACCGAAGTCAGGCCGAATTGCGCGCCGAGGTTGAGCTGCGGCAGGACCTGGTTCTCCGAGTATTTCACCTGCAGCAAAGCGTCGCGAATCGCCTCGCGCATACTGCCCAGGGAAGGCAGGTACTGCACGCCGAGCTCCAGCGCCCGCTCCTCATCGACGACGATCTGCTCCTGGGGATTGGGCCGCGTGAGCGGCTGGATCTCCTCGGGGATGAAGGTGCGGTACGGATTGAGCATCACGTCCTGGCGCAGTTGGGTGCGGGAATTTTTCAGGTTGGCTTCGGCGGTGTACACGTTGGCCTCGGCGGTGGCGGCCGCCGATTGCGCTTCCTGCAGATTGATGGGAGCAAGCGTGCCGACCTTGACGCTGATGGCGTTCTGGCGGACCAGGTCGAGATTGAAGGTCAGCGCGGCGCGCGCGACCTCGAGATTTTCCTCGGCGAGCACGACGTTCCAGTAATCGCCGCCGATTTTCTGCACGAAATCCTGCAGCGCCTGGCCGTAAGTCCATTGCGCCTGCTTCTGCCCCGACTCCGCGATCCGGACGTTGATGGTTGCGAACTGCCAGCCGAAGTTCTGCAGCAATGGCTGCGAGAGCGAGAGTTCGAGGCTGGGCGTGTAAGCGGGATTGACGCCGGCGAAGAGCGAATTCGACAGCGCGCGATCGTTGTTGAAGGTCACGCCCCAGGTTCCATTGGTGACCGAGGAGACTTTGTTGAGGCCGAAGTTCCAATCATAAAATTTCTGCACAAACCCGCCGGCGGCACCGGTCTGGAAGGGGGAGGTGACGGGCACGACGCTCTTTTCGACGTCACCCTGCGCGGTAAGGTTCGGATCGAAGGTTCCGTTGGCCTCCCTGACGGTTTCCATCGAGGCGACCGGGTCGAGTTCGGCGGCCTTCAGCGACGGGTTGTTTTGCATCGCGATGTAGATGGCTTCCTTGAGCGTGAGGCCGCGCGCGGTGGGACTTTCGGAGCGCAGGTAGCGCTGGCTGATCACGTTTTCGGGCGCGATCTCGCGGGTCAGCGACCACTGATGCGCGAAGATGCGCGGCAGATTCAACAAATCATCGTGATGCTCGAACTGGTTGGAGGCGCTGGGCGGCACGCTGGCCTGCGGCGGCGTCTGCGGCCCGACCGGCAGGGACTGCATCTGAATCGGTCCGGTCAGATTCGGCGGCGGCAACGGCGTGGTGGGCGGCGAGCCGGTCACCTTGAGCTGATCCTGGGCGAATCCGATCGAGGCTCCGAGCAAGAGCACGGAAATAGCCAGCATCGCAAACGACACCCATTTATTTCTCGACATACAAACGAACCTCCTTGGTACTGTTGCCATCGCCGGCGATGGCCCGCCGCTTCCGCGCGCGCCGATTACACAATTTGACTCAGCAGTTTGGGGTCGATTTGCCAGCGCCGAATCGAACTGAAGCGCTTGCGCGGCGCCAATTAGCCCGCGATTATAGCCAAGGCCGCCCGCCTTGTCTTGCGGCATCGAAGGCGGCCGGACTTTTTCGCGAGTCGCAACTGGAGATGGTATGCGCGCTGTCAGGCTGGTAATCGCAGTACTCATCGTGTCCCCGATCCTTATGCTGGCGCTGAGCGAGTCAAGACTCTCGCGGCAGCCATTGGCGCAAGTTACCGCGGCGCCGGGACCAGTGCCACTGACTGCACCTGTGGCTCCCGGTCAGCCACAAGCCTTCGCGACGATCGGAGCGCTGCCTGCTCTGGCGCCGGCGCCCGGGACTACGCTTGCAGCAGTTGCATCCGCGGCGCCGACGCCGCGCGCATTTCGATGCACCTGTACGGCGCCGGGAATTGCGACCCAATGGGCGGGCGTCGTCTCGTCGCCGAGCTATGTGCTTGCCAGCCAGTCTGCGCGCGGGCAGTGCGCCAACTACCTGCTGAACGCGAACGCGCCGTCGGCGTACATCCCGGCGCAGGGAACCACGCTGAACCAGCAAAGGCCAACGCTCTACAATGGCACCGCGTTCACGCAACGCGCGCAGGTGTCAACCTCGGTGGGACAATCTTTTCTCCTGCAACGCTCGCAGACAACGCAGCTGGCGACCCAATGCACGCGATGCGCCTGCAACTGAGGCGCTGGCGGCCGTGCTGCTTCCGGGCTAGTCGATAAGCTTCTTCAAGTCCGGCGGAATAGGCGCAATCACTTTGACGTGACCGACCGCCGGCGAGTCGAACGCTACCTCGCATAGATGCAGCCAGAAGCGCCCATGCGCGAGCGTCGCGATCGCGGGGCCGCCATAAAGCGTGTCGCCAACTATAGGATGGCCGAGGCTCGCCAGATGCACGCGAATCTGATGGCGGCTGCCGGTCTTTGGCGCGACCGACAACAGCGTGAACTCGCCCACGCGCCGGATTGGCTCGGCGAGCGTACTGGCGGCGCGCCCGGCGCGTTTAGGACTGGCACTGGAGGGATCGCCGACGACCATCTTGCGCGCGTTTTTGGCGTGATGCGCGATCGGCGCATCGATCTGAATCTTGCGCTCGAGCGATCCGGCGACCAGCGCCTCATAGCGACGCACGATTCGTCCCGCCGCAATCGCGTCGCGCAGTTTCTCGAACGCGCCGCGATTGCGCGCGATCAGCAGCGCGCCCGAAGTGCCATTGTCCAGCCGATGCACCAGTCCGCCTTCGAGCGGCTTTTCGCCGGCGCTGGCGGTATCCGGGAATCGCGCGACGACCGCATTCATGACAGTGTCGCGCTCTCCCGCCTGGATCGGATGACAGGGGACGCCGCCGGGTTTGTTCACGACGATCACGGCCGCATCTTCGTGGATAACTTCGAGCGCCAGGCCGGCGTTCGGCTCGATTGCCGCGTGGCGATCCGCGGCGGCAACTTCAACCCGATCCTCGGCGCCGACGATTTCGCTTTTCTTCGAGCGCCGCCCGTTGATTCGCACCATCCCGCGCTCGACCAGCTCCTGCGCAACGCGCCGCGAGGACGCCAGGCCGGTCCGCACGAGATAACGATCGAGGCGTTCCTTTATCGCGCCCTGCAATGGTGCTGCGTCCGGCAAGGAGTTAGCGGCTCGCGGCAGCGCCGGTTGAAATCGGGATGGCCGGCGGCCGGTTGTACACGGAAAATTGAACGGTCGCGGCGTAAAGCAGAATCCCAAGCAGAATTACCGCGGTGAGCACATCTACGAAGCCGAGCTGGGTTGCGCCCCGCGTCAGACGATTGTATTCGCGCATATTTCCTCCTTGCCGACTGACCAAACTATACTCCCGGCTATGCTCCCGCGGCAGCGCGCAAAGCCGAGCGGGCCTGGCGGCCATGTTCGGGCAATCCGAACAAGCGCCGCAGCTCGCGGCCGGTCTCGGACTTCTCGCACGCCGCGATTTCGAGCGGAGAGCCCGCCGCCACGATCCGCCCGCCCTCGTCGCCACCACCGGGTCCGAGATCGATGACATAGTCGGCGTTCGCGATGAACTCGAGGTTGTGCTCGATCACGACCAGGGTGTTGCCTTCGGCGACCAGCCGGTTGAGCACTTTGATCAAGCGCTTGATGTCGGTGGAGCTGAGCCCGGTGGTCGGCTCGTCGAGGATGAACATCCGCGGCAGATGCATCCCGTGTTCGCCGGCCGGCGCGGGTTCGAGATCGGCCAGCAGAAATCGCGCGAGCTTGAGCCGCTGCGCCTCGCCGCCCGACAGCGTCGAGGTGGTCTGCCCGAGCCGGATGTAGCCGAGGCCGACCGCAATCAGCGCGTCGAGCCGCTTGACGATGGCGGGATGATGGATGAAAAACCTGCGCGCGTCCTCCACGGTGAGATCGAGCACCTGGGTGATGTTCAAGTCGCGCAGCCTGAGCGCGAGAATATGGCTCTGGAAGCGGCGGCCGTCGCACGCCTCGCATTTCACCTCGAGGTCCGCCATGAAATGCATCTCGATCGTGACGGTGCCCGTGCCGCTGCACTTCTCGCATCTTCCGCCCGTGACGTTGAACGAAAAATGCCGCGCCTGCACGCCCAGCCGGCGCGCTTCGGGACTGGCAGCGAACAGCTTGCGGATTTCGTCGTAGATTTTCAGATAGGTCGCCGGATTCGAGCGCATCGAGCGCGTCGGCAATTCCTGTCCCATGTGTACCATGTCGCCGATCAGCTCGAAGCCGTCGATCCGATCGCATTGGCCCGGCTCCACCGAGGTATTGCCCGAGCGGCGCAGATAATTGTTATACAGAACGTCCTCGACCAGCGTCGATTTTCCCGATCCTGAAACTCCGGTGACGCAAACCATCCGCCCCGCCGGGATTGCCGCGTCGATGCCGGCCAGATTGTGCTCGCGCGCGCCGGCGATTCGAATCGCGGGATCGCGCCTGGTGAATTTGCGCCGCTTGGCCAGCGCGCGCATCAGCAGCACGCGTCCCGGCGACGCCGCCATGCTGTCAAGGTTCGCCTTCGCCGGCGGACCCGAGTACGTCAGTTCTCCACCCTCGCTGCCGCCGCCCGGGCCGAGCTCGACCACATAGTCGGCGCCCGCGATCATCGCGGGGTCATGCTCGACGACGATCACCGTGTTGCCGAAGTCGCGCAGACTGTGCAACACCGCCAGCAGCCGCCTTGCGTCCGCCGCGTGCAGGCCCACCGTCGGCTCGTCCAGTGCATACAGCGTCCCGACCAGCAGGCTGCCCAGCGCGCTGGCGAGATGAATCCGCTGCGCCTCGCCGCCCGACAGCGTGCGCGCCTGCCGCTCGACCGTCAGGTATCCCAGTCCCACCTCGACCAGGTAGCCGACGCGATTGCGCAGCTCGCGTATCACCACCGCCGCGCGCGTGGCGACTTCGGGAATCGATCCGATCTTGTCGAGCCACAGGGCGAGGTCGCGGATCGAGAGCCGCCCGACGCCGGCGATCGACAGGCCGTCCACCAGCACGTTGAGCGCATCGCGCTTCAGCTTGGCGCCGCCGCAGGCAGGGCAGGTGACGAAGCGGCGATACTTCGCCAGCAGGATTCGCACGTGAGTCTTGTAGCGGCGGCCCTCCAGCCACTTGAAGAAGCCTCGCACCCCCGGCCATTTGTCTTCGTCCCATTTCGCCCGCGGACCGGGGTCGCCGTCCAGCAGCCAGGCGCGCTCCTCGTCGGTCATCTCGCCAAACGGCGCCGAGGTGCGGATTTTTCTGCGCCGCGCCAGCTTCAGCATCCGCTCGTTCATTTCCCGATACGCAGGCGTTCGCCACGGCGCGACCAGCCCATTGCGCATCGACAGCTTCGGATTCGGAAGCACCTTGCCGAGATCGAGTTCGACCGTGCGGCCGAAGCCTTCGCATTCGGGACACGCGCCGATTGGACTGTTCGACGAAAACAGCGCCGTGGTCGGCTCAGTAAACGCCGTCGCGCAGCGCGAGCAGTTGAAGCGCCGGTCGAAATCGAGCGCGCCGACGCTGTGCGTATTGCCATTATCGCGCTCGACGCGGACCGCCCGCGCGCGTCCGCCGCCCAGGTAGAAGGCTTTTTCCAGCGCCTCGCGCACGCGTTCGCTTTCGCCTTCGCCGCTTACCGAGATGCGATCGACGACGACCATCATCGGACTGTTCGGCGGCGGCGCGGAACCGTTCTGCGCTTCGGCGGCGATTGCGCGCGCGGCGAACTCCGTGGTCTCGGTGATCGCGTCGTTGGCGTACAGGCGATGGTACCCGTTGGCAATCAGGTAGCCCGCCGCGTCGGCAATCGAGCGCGAACCCGCCTCGAACGGCGCCAGCACGACGTAGAGCCCGGGCTCATCGAGGATTCGCGCGCCTGCGCTCTCGACGGTGTCGCGGCTCACTTCGCCGCCGCATTGCGGACAAATCGTGTGGCCGACGGTCGCGAACAGCAGCCGCAGATAGTCGCTGATTTCGGTGACGGTGCCGACCGTCGAGCGCGCATTCTTGATGGTGTTCTTCTGGCGCAGCGCGAGCGCCGGCGGAATCTCGGAAATAGCATCGACGTCCGGCCGCTCCATCCGTTCCAGGAACAGCCGCGCGTAAGTCGACAGACTCTGCACGTAGCGGCGCTGACCCTCGGCATAAACGGTGTCGAAAACCAGACTCGACTTGCCGGAGCCCGACACGCCCGTGACTACGGTCAGCCGGTCGCGGGGAATTTCGAGCGAGATATCAGCCAGGTTGTGAGTGCGCGCGCCTCGGATACTGATTGAGCGATCCAAGCTTGTTCCCAGCTACTTACCGAGGGTCAACGATCGGCCGCGCCTTTCTTTTGCGCTCGCCGGGAAATTCGCCGGCGACTTTTGCGTACAACTCGGCAAGCTGGACGTCGAACTTCGCCTCGATGCGCCGGGTTTCGGCGTCGCGTTCCGTAACCGGCATCGGCGCCAGCCGCGCCAGTTCCTCGCTGAGCCGTTGCATCAAGCGATTTCGCGCCACCAGGTATTCGTATCCGTTCATAGGCGCTCCAAAACCTCAAATTCCAAAGATCAGAATTATAGGTTATCCTGCGACCAGCGAACAACCCGCACCGTCGCCGCCGAGCACTTCGACATGGAAACCCTCACCGAATCATCGCCCGACTTGAAGCCCGTCGAAATCCTTCGCGCATGGCCCGACGCCTCGATCTGCCACGGATTTGTCGGGCGCACCGGCGGCGTCAGCACCGGCGCGTTCGCCTCGATGAATCTTTCTTATTGGGTTGGCGACGACGAACGTGCCGTCGATGCCAACTGGGAGCGCTTGCGTCGCGAGGCGCCGGACCTGAAGCTGGTGGCGAGCCTGAACCAGGTGCATGGCAACGTCGTTCACGCCGCGACTCGCGACACCGCGGCGCTGCGCCCCGCCGGCGACGGGCTCGTCACTGCCGAGCCCGGCGTTATCCTGGGAGTTTACACGGCCGACTGCGTGCCGATACTGATGGTCGATTCGAAACGGAAAATAGCCGGCGCATTGCACGGCGGATGGCGTGGCACTATTGCGGATATCGTCGGCGCCGGCGTCCGCGCGATGGTCAAGATGGGCGCTTGCGCATCCGACATTGCGGCCGCGATGGGACCGTCGATCGGCAATTGTTGTTTCGAGGTTGACGCCGAGCTTGGGCGTCGCTTCGGCCGTGAGATTGCCGGCGCGCGGATTCATACGAGGGCAGGGCGTCCCGGCAAAGCCTATATCGACTTGCGCGCTGTCGTCCGCGACCAGCTCGAACGCGCGGGACTCGCCGCCGCGAACATTGCGAGCGTCGGTCCGTGCACTCGATGCGCATCCGATCGTTTTTTTTCGCGGCGCGCAGCGGGCGGTGACGCGACCGGCCTGCAGATGAGCTTTGTCGGCTTCGCCGAGTAGGCATATGCCTCAACGCAAGCCAAAGAAACATCGCGCGGGCGGATTGATCGCGAAAATCCGCAAGCCCATGGCGCCGCCGTCGCGCGCAATCGAAGACCCGACCAAATACAAGCGCGAGCGCGAGCTGGAAAAACTTCGCCGCGAGAAAAAATCCGGGAATTTCTGATGCCAACCCTCGTCAGGGGACAGATTCGTGTCGGAATCATCGGCGCCGGCCTCATCGGCCAGACGCATTCGATGATGCTCCGTTGCGTCGCCGACCGCACCGAGCAAAGCGTCCGCGTGGTCTCCGTCGCCGACCTGTCGCATCCGGCGGCGGAGCGGCTCGCGGCCAGATGGGATGGCGCGCGGGCGTTTGAGTCGGCCGAAGAGATAATCGCGGACTCATCGATCGACGCGGTATGGATTTGCACGCCGACTGCGATGCATCGCCAGGCCTGTATTGCCGCCGCGCGCGCCGGCAAGCATATCTTCTGCGAGAAGCCGCTGGCGATGAGCGTGGCGGAAGCATCCGAGATGGCTACGGCGATCAAAGCTTCCGGCGTGATGAGCCAGGTGGGCCTCGTGCTGCGCTTTTCGCCCGTTTACAACGTGATCAAGCCGATGTTCAAGGAGCCGGACGCGGGGACATTGCTCAGCGTCACGATGCGCGGCGATCAGGATTTTCCGACTCGCGGCGCGCACGCGAGCGCGTGGCGCAACGATCCGTCGCTGACCGCCGGCGGCACCCTCATCGAGCACAGCGTTCATGACTTCGATCTGCTGACGTGGATGTTCGGGCCGGTCACGAGCCTCTCCTGCCGCACCCGCAACTTGAATGGCGCCGATGGAGTTGAAGACTTCGGCGCGACCGCGATGGAGTTTGCGGGCGGCTTTCACGGCCAGCTCACTTCGGTATGGCATCGGATGATCGGGCGCCCGAGCAATCGGAGGCTTGAAGTTTTCGCCGAGAACTTGTTTGCTGCGTCCGACGCCGACACGCTCGGGCCGATCCTGTTTCAGCGCGGGTCCGGCGCCAAAGAGGAGATCGTCAGCGAGAGCGAAGTGATGGCCCGGTTCAGCGAGAAAATTCTGCGCGAGCGGCCCTACCTGGCGCCAATCGAGGATTGGCTGGCGATTCCGTACGCCGCCGAAGATGCGGCCTTCGTCGCCGCGCTCAAGGGAGCGTGCGCGCCGGACCCCGAATTTGCGGCCGGGGTGGCGGCGCAGCGGATGGTGGAAGCGGCATATGAGTCGGCACGCTCGCGGGCTGCGGTGCCGATCGGAACTTAAAGCGTTACTTTAACCGAGGATGGGGTCCGATTTATGATCGACTTTGAACTCAGTGAAGAACAACAGATGATCCGCGACAGCGTTGGCGCCTTCGCGCGCGACGAGATTCGCCCCGCCGCGCGGCCCGCCGACGAAAGCGGCGCGATTCCCGCCCCCCTGGTGGCCAAGGCGTGGCAATTCGGATTTGTCAGCGGCGCCGTACCGGAGAAATTCGGCGGCGGCGGCGATACCCGCCCGGCGGTGACCGGCGCGATCGTCGCCGAAGAACTCGGCTTCGGCGATCTTTCGATCGCAATCCACGTGCTCGCGCCGCGGCTGTTCGCATTCCCGATCGTCGAGATGGGTACCGACGATCAACGCGCCAAATATTTGAAGCGATTCACCGGCGCCGACTTCGCCGCCGCGACCGCGGCCGTCATGGAGCCTAGATTCGATTTCGATCTGTCTGCCTTGCAAGTATCGGCCCGGCGCGACGGCGGCGGATTCGTCCTCAACGGCGCCAAGTGTTACGTGCCGCTCGCGGCCGAAGCCGATTCGATGCTGGTCTACGCGGCAACTGACGCCGCCAAGGGTTTTGCAGGCGTGGACGGCTTCATCGTTCCGCGCGGCGCGGCGGGCGTGACGATTTCGGAACGCGAAAAAAACATGGGCCTCAAAGCGCTCGCGACCTACGAGCTGACGCTCAAGGATTGCCGCGTCGGCGCCGATGCGCGCGTGGGCGGCGACAAGGGCATCGACTTTTCGCGCCTGATGAGCCAGTCGCGGGTCGCGCTTGCCGCGATGGGCGTCGGGGTGATGAATGCCGCGTTCGAATACGCGCGCGACTATGCCAAGGAGCGCAAGGCGTTCGGCGTGCCGATCGCGACTAAACAGGCGATCGCATTTATGCTGGCCGACATGGCAATCGAAATCGACGCGGCGCGCCTGCTGGTGTGGGAAGCGGCTTTCAAATTGGACAAGGGCGGCGATGCGTTGAAGGAAAGCTACCTGGCCAAGAATTATGTCGCGCAGAGTGCGCTCAAAGTGACGGACAACGGCGTTCAGGTGCTCGGCGGCCACGGTTACATCCGCGAGCACCCGGTCGAGATGTGGCTGCGCAATGCGCGTGGATTTTCTGCAATCGATGGGATCGCAACGGTCTAGCAGGCCGCCACGGAGAAAAAATCATGATCGATTTTGAACTCGAACCACAAGTATTGAACCAGCTGAAGATGTACCACATGGTCTCGGAGCAGATGATGCGTCCGATCTCACGCGAATGCGACGAGCACGAGCATCAAAAACCGACCCAATTTTACGAGTCGATGTGGTCGGCGTCGGCTGCCGCCTCCAACATCCAGATCGGCGACGACAAGAGCAAAAAACCCGACCCATCGAAACCTTCGGCGCCTCGACGCGCCAATCTGCTCACCGTGCTCAGCACCGAGGAACTGTGCTGGGGCGACGCCGGGCTTTACTTGTCCACCCCCAATTCGGGACTCGGCGGCGCGGCGGTGATGGCGGCGGGAACGCCCGAGCAGAAGGAGCGGTTTCTTAAACGATTCAAGGAAGGCAAGCCGAAGTGGGGCGCGATGGCGATTACGGAGCCCGGCTTCGGTTCCGATTCGTCGGCGGTCACGACCACTGCAACCCGCGACGGCGACAATTGGGTGATCGACGGCACCAAAATCTTCGTCACCGCCGGCCAGATGTCGGCCGAGAAATCCGAAGGCTTCGTGGTGGTGTGGGCTACGGTTGACAAGAGCGCGGGACGCGCCGGCATCAAGCCGTTCGTCGTCGAACACAACACCCCCGGCATGACGGTGACCAGGGTCGAGAACAAACTCGGTATTCGCGCCTCCGACACCGCCATGATCGTGTTGGACAACTGCCGGATTCCGCTCGACCATATTCTGGGCAGCGCTGAAGTCCGCAAAGAAGGCGGTTTCAAGGACGTGATGGCGACCTTCGATGCGACTCGGCCGATCGTTGCGGCCATGGCGCTCGGAGTGGGACGCGCGGCGCTGGACTTCGTGCGCGACTTTCTCAAGCAACAGAATGTAGCTATCCGCTACGGAATGTCGCCGCGGCGCCTGAGCGCCGTCGAACGCGACTTCATGGAGATGGAAGTGCAACTGCAGGCGGCGCGCTTGCTCACGTGGCGGGCGGCCTGGATGCTCGATACCGGCAAGCGCAACAGCCTCGAGGCCTCGATGGCAAAGGCGAAGGCAGGCCTGGCGGTTACGGCGATCACGCAGAAGGCGGTAGAGCTGCTGGGGCCGCTTGGTTACTCGCGCAAAATCCTGCTCGAGAAATGGATGCGCGATGCCAAGATCAACGACATTTTCGAAGGTACGCAGCAGATCAACATGATAATTATCGCGCGCCGAATCCTGAACTACAGCAGCAAGGAATTGAACTAGAATCGCGCGTTTTGAAACCGCGAGCGCCGCTGGAATCGTCCGGCGGCGCTTTTCTCTGCATCTAATCCTTCACCCTTTCACTGGTCTAGTAGAACCACTTGTCGTTATCCCAGCGGAAAATTTCCGTGGTGCGAGTATCGCTGATGGCCCTTGGCGGCGCGTGCCTGGCTTCATCCTCGGACTTGCCGGCCAGGTAGTAGATGAATTCCTCGTAGGTGATCTTTCCGATCGAGTAGCCGTCTTTGGATTGATGCGATTCGCAGCCGGCGACCTTGCCATAAGCAGTGTAAGTCGCGGTCTCGAAACCATCTTTCAGACGGAATTTCAATTTCGACAGATTGTTGATCTCGCGGTCGTGCAAATCCTGCTCCCAATGACGGCAAAAATTCGGGAACAGCGCGGCGGCCTTCTTGAATTCCAGATCGCGCTTGAGCCGCTCGGGCGTATATTTCGCAACCAGCGCTTTGACCTTTTGCTCCAGCGTGTTCTTCTTCGCCGCCGGTGAAGCGGATGCCTCGGGAAGGGCTGCGCTTTGCGATGCCGAGCCGGGTGATGCCGGTGCAGCCGCCGCGCCAGCGTCATTGTCGGTGCGCGTTGCCGGTGCGGCCGCATCCGGAGCTTTCGATTGGGCGCGCGCCGACGACGCCGCGAACAGCGCTGTGATTGCGAGCGTGGCGACGGCGGCTCTTATTTCGAGTGTTCCTATAGACATCGTAGCGATGTTTTCTATAGCAAAAATCCGCACCATCGTCAGCATGGCAGAACGGCCGCGGCAGAGAAAAAAGCGGCCGCAGTCCCATCGGGGGCTGCGGCCGCTTGCGGACGTTTCAATCTCGGCCCGGCTTATTGATTGGGCACCAGTTCGACCCGGCGGTTCTGAGCGCGGCCCTCG
>NZ_DATCTO010000027.1 GCF_036567905.1 Candidatus Binatus sp. | reverse complement strand
GCGCCCGCCTTTCGTTGTGGTGGTGCGTTACACCAGCGCCACCCCACTCGGCGCGCGTCAACGCAGATCTGCGCGAAGGATTCGCGCATCCCGCTCGAATGATTCCGGAATTGCGGTCTTTCGGCTGAAGATTCCGCACCCCCAACGGAGAGCGGCTTTACCGGAGCTCGCCCGCGACTTTCTGGATCGACGCGCGCCCGGCCTCGCTGATAGTCGAAGCGCGGGAACTGGATTTGAGCGCCTGGACCGTCGCAGAAAATTCCGTATCGCCGAGTGTGAATCGCAGCGGATGATCGACCGTCGAGTAATGGAACGGTTGGCCCTGGTAATAGTTGGTCAGCGCGGAGGCGACCGCAGCGCTCGACGCGCTGATCGCCGCCTGCTGCCCCTGGCATCTGAGGCGCTCCATCAAATCATCGCCGGTGCAGTTGACTGGCGGAGGCTGGAGCGTGATCTGGCTGACAGTGAGATCGTTTCCCTGCGAGCGGACGGTTGCGTTGTAAACGATTTCGCCGAGGCTTAGCTGACCCGCTGTCGTCATCGTGTTGTCGCCACCTGAAACTTGCACGTGCTTCGCGAGCATCGGTTGCGTCATGTTCTGAAGGTGGATCGGAATTTCATAGGAAGGCGCATAGATCCTCAGGAGGTCGTTGACGAAACCATACTGCGCATCGGCTACGAAATTCGCCTGCGCGGGCGCGGCGGAAATTTCAGCATCGAGCAACGTGTCGGAGCTCAAAAATTGCTGCGGACTGGCGGCGTGGCCATTTTGAAAAATAGCGGCGACGATCGTCGATTTCGTGAAGCCGATCGCCACGTCAAACCGGTAGTTGTCGCCTGGCGACGGCAGAATCTGCAGATTCGATGTCGCAAAATTTCTGATTTCTCCGAGACCCTGGAGTGACGGAGCGGAGTGCCCTGTCTTGGAAGCGCTTGCAGTGTCGGCGACACCAAACCTGAGCTGCCACGGCGTCCACGTGATGTGCGTATTGATCACTTCAACCCAATCCGGAGCGCCGCTCGAATGCGCGAGCCGTCCCGCTATGTGGGACAGCGGTTCACTACAATTGAGTCCCCCCATGGCGGCAGCCAAGGGAGCCGACCGATCTGGATAGACTACGCCCAGCGCATTTGCGCCGCCGTGATTGTCCCCACCGCAATACATCAGAGCGACGATCTTGATCCGTCTCAAGTTTGCGAAGTTGGCCGGCAGATCGACAGCCATCGGCACGAATTGTTGCGCAACGCTCGGAATAAGGTCCGGCAGAATCACCGCGCGCATCAGCGGCCGCTCGTCGGCCTTAGCAATCGTAACAAAAAGACCAAAGATCGCCGCGATTACCGCAGCGCCCGTCCGAAGCTGCCTCTGATTCAACCGCACCCTGACCTCCCGCACCCATTTGCTGCATGGCCCCAGCTATTAATGCCGTTTGATGTTAACCCTCAAGCGTATCGCCGACAATTCTCGGTCAGGCCGTACCTTGTCCCTTCTCAAAACCTGATCCGCAGGAATTCATTGGTGGTTTCGAGCGCATGGCGATAGCCTGCCTTCATGGCGAAGCCGACAGGTGGAGCGGTCTCGGTCGCCCAAAGCGAATCCCGAACCCGTTCCTCGCTGCTTTTGGAATCGATCGCGCTGCGCCATCAAATCGCCGTGCTGAAGCGCAGCCGAACTCGTCGCCCCTGCTTCCGCCGCTTTGAACGCCTGTTTTGGATCTTGCTGTCGCGCTGGTGGTCGGACTGGCGCAATAGCCTGGTCATCGTCCAGCCGGAGACCGTCTTGCGCTGGCGCCGTAACGGCTGGTCCGCAATGTGGAAATATCGGTCACGTGGTCGCTGGCGACGAGGGCGTCCAAGGATTTCCCGTGAGGTCCGCAGTCTGATCGCACGGATGGCCCATGAGAATTTTCTCTGGGGTGCGCCACGGATCCATGGCGAGCTTCTGATGCTCGGTTTCACGGTCTCGCAGGCGACCGTCTCGCGCTACATGCCTGCACGAAGCAGGCGGCCAACACAATCGTGGCGGACCTTTCTTCGCAATCAAACCATTGCGTTCGGCCAGTATTCCGAGGAGCGGTCTAACGGATACGCTCGCCCGTATGTCGCGTCCTATTTGGCCGATCTCATGCAATTCCCGGCTGCGCAGATTGCTAAGGACCAACAACAGCCCACCCCGACCGCTCAAAGAGTTAATCTGCGATCCTCTCGACACGATCGAGGCGTGACACACGGCGCGGCTCGGGTCGCCTCCGTGCCTGGCGGCTCAAGGAGAGCGCTAGAAGACCGTTCTGGGGCCGCTCTTCCGATACGAAGTCCGCCCCATCAAGCTTGGGCGCCGCCATGCTTGTGGCCGCGTGCAACTAAAGACGTCGCGTTAGTGCAGAGTCGCGGCAGATTTCATTACCCCGGTCCATAATCGGGCTGACACCTCCAACTCATCAACGACCCCGCGAGCATTCCCTGCGACCTTTCGCGTCTGCGTTTGCGCGGATCAGGTTTTGAGAAGGGACAAGAAGAAAATGCGCGAACGTGCGCAGTATTTTCGATTTTTCCGCAGAGAGAGCCGAAATCGCGGACTGTGTGGCGGATAGCGCAGTCAATTCGAACTCTCAGGCGACTTCGACGAGTCGAAAGTTCCACCGATTAGACGTTAGGGCTTCCGATTGGGCCGTTGGAGACTCGAACTCCAGACACGCTGATTACGAATGAGTCCCGGGGCGATCACCATTGATCACGACGCAACAAAACCCGCGAGAAATGGGGACTTTGTTGGAATCGAAGTCGATGGTGATCGGTCCTGTTCGGTCGTGATCGGCAGTCGTTTGGCAGCGATTTTCATCACACCGACCCGGACGTGGGCGCGGTCAACTACCGATACGATTACCTGAGCGAGAAACGCGACGCGCTCACGCGGCTGGACGCGAGGCTGGCGGATATCGTCCCGCGAAAAAGGCACCAGCACGAGTTCTCGGGACGGACAGCAAGTCAGATCGGGAGTCGTGC
>NZ_DATCTO010000026.1 GCF_036567905.1 Candidatus Binatus sp. | reverse complement strand
CCAACGGCCAGGGCTCAGCCCTGCCAGGGATGAACCATTCAGCCTGACGCCGCCGGATTCGGCGTGCTACACATTCGCAATGGTCAACCGCCAGGATGTCCCGTACTCGCCCGGCTCGCCCGAAATCGGGCGACCTCCGCTCCCCTCGCATGCTGTTAAGAGGATGAAGCTGCCGATCCCTATCCAGCGCGCTGGCTCCTTTTTCTTAACATTGGCTACCCGTGCCAACGGGTAATTTTGACGGAACAAAGCTAGCCCTAGAGCGCAGCCGTCCCAAAACCACTACGGATGGTAGGATTTGCCCTTTTCAGCTCGATTCGATCGCTCAGAATCGCGCCCGCCGCAGCCTGATCTTCGCATCGAGCGCGCGTTCTATCGACCTTCGCCGACTGCCTGGCCGCTTCGGATCGACAGGCTCAGCGGAGAGTCTGTCCCGCGGGCTCCAGCAGCTCGGGCGAATCGTTATGTACATTGTTGATCTTGGGCGACACCGGAGTCGCGATCAGCAAGTCAGCCGGCGCGGGAACCAGCAGCCGCTTGAGCGCGAGCGGATCCGCCGCGCGCGGGTCCATCCAGTCGTCGGCGTCGCGATCTGCAAGTATCACCGGCATCCGATCGTGATACTGCCCGACCACGGCGTTGGCCGCGGTCGTGATGATCGTGAACGTCGTCTCCCACACGCTCGGCTCCTTCTGCCATGCCTCGTAAAGTCCGGCGAACAGGACGAGCCGGCTATCCTCGCGATGGAACCAGGCCGGCTGTCGCGCGGTCTTCGGCCCGCTCCATTCGAAGAATCCATCGGCCGGCACCACGCATCGCCGCTTTTGGAACGCGTCGCGAAATGCGGGCCGCGCCTCGACCGTCTCCGATCGCGCGTTGATGCACTTGGCTGCCATGCTGGCGTCCTTCGCGCCGCTCTTGACCAGGCCCCACGTGGCGGGAATCACTTCGCGATTTTCGTACTTGATCCTGACTATGAAATGTTTCTGCATCGGCGCGAGGT
Source organism: Candidatus Binatus sp. (assembly GCF_036567905.1). Lineage (NCBI taxonomy): Bacteria > Candidatus Binatota > Binatia (SeqCode) > Binatales (SeqCode) > Binataceae (SeqCode) > Binatus (SeqCode) > Binatus sp. (SeqCode). Next base: position 17,870 of record NZ_DATCTO010000026.1, on the reverse strand, counting down.
TGTAGCGCGGCCGATAATCGACGAACGAGTCCGCCGGGACGCCGAGTTCAGCCGCTATCGAATTGCCGTCGCGGCGCGTGATTGTGAATCGCCCGCACATCAGTTGCCGCCGGTGGGCGCCGGTGGCGACGATTCGGCCTGCTTGAAGACTCGCGCGATGAGTTCCTGCGCTTGCCCCTGAATCCGATGCAGATGATCGACCCCGCGAAAACTCTCCGCGTATATCTTGTAAACCTCTTCAGTGCCCGACGGACGCGCCGCGAACCATCCGCTCTGCGCGATCACCTTGATTCCACCGATTGCCGCTCCATTGCCGGGCGCAATCGTCAACGTTTTGACAATTTTCTCGCCCGCAAGCTCGCGCTCATTCAGTTGCCCGGGTGTCAGCTTCTTTAGAATTTCCTTCTGCGCAAGCGTGGCGGGCGCGTCGATACGCTCGTACGCCGGCGCGCCGAACTCACGCGTCAAGTCATCGTACGCCGCGCCGGGGTCGCGCCCCGCGCGCGCGGTCATCTCGGCCGCCAGCAAGCCGAGGATCAGCCCGTCCTTGTCTGTCGTCCACACCGTTCCATCGGTTCGCAGAAATGAGGCGCCGGCGCTTTCCTCGCCGCAAAATCCGACCGAACCATCGATCAGCCCGTCCACGAACCACTTGAAGCCGACGGGAGTCTCGATGAGCTTGCGTTCAAGGCTCGCCGCGACGCGATCGATCATGGCGCTGCTCACCACAGTCTTGCCGACCGCCGCATCTTTGCGCCATCGGGTTCGATTGCGAAACAGGTATGAGATCGCGACCGCGAGATAGTGATTCGGATTCATCAGTCCGCTCGAGCGAGTGACTATTCCATGCCGGTCGGCATCGGTGTCATTGGCGAACGCGACATCGAAACGATCGCGAATCGCAAGCAAGCGCGTCATCGCGTACTGCGACGAGCAATCCATCCTGATCTTCCCGTCCCAGTCCGCGGTCATGAAGCGAAACGTCGGATCGACCACGTCGCTGACCACCGTCGCCTTGATTCCGTACTTTTCGATCACCGCGGGCCAATAGCGCACCGCCGCGCCGCCGAGCGGATCGATTCCGACCTGCACACCCGCGCCGCGAATCGACTCCATGTCAACGACGTTGCCCAGGTCGCCGACGTAAGCGCCGATGTAATCGTGGCTATGAACCGTCGCCGCCGTGCGCGCCCGCTCGTACGCAACGCGCCGCACCCCGGCGAGGCTGGCCTTGAGAAATTCGTTGGCTGTATTCCCAATCCAATCGGTGACGGCGGAATCAGCCGGGCCGCCGTTGGGCGGGTTGTACTTGAAGCCGCCATCGCACGGCGGATTGTGCGACGGCGTGATCACGATCCCGTCCGCCAGCCCGCTCTTGCGCCCGCGATTGTAAGTCAGGATCGCGTGCGAAATCGCTGGCGTCGGCGTGTATCCGCCCCCGCTATCCACCATCGTCTCGACCCCGTTGGCAGCCAGCACTTCGAGCGCACTGGCCAGCGCCGGGACCGAGAGCGCATGCGTGTCCATCCCGAGGTAGAGCGGACCGTTGATATTTTGACTTTTGCGATAGAGACAAATCGCCTGGCTGATCGCCAGGATGTGCGCTTCGTTGAACGCGCTGTCGAACGAGGAGCCGCGATGCCCCGAGGTGCCGAACGCGACTCGTTGCGCGGGATTGCCGGCGTCGGGCTTGCAGGCGAAGTAAGCGGTGATTAAACGGGGGACATCGACGAGTTGCGATTGATCGACAGGTTTTCCCGCCAGCGGGCTTACTTTCTCGGACATGGAGAAGAGACCTCATCCCCCGGTGTGATGTGAGATCGAGTCCAGGGCGTGCACAGCCCAAAGAGGCCGTCCGTCGCGATTCATGGAGCGGGTGATCGGTTTCGAACCGACGACCTCGTGCTTGGCAATCGTTCCAGAGTCGTCGCGAGCATATTAGTCAGCAGCAAAGGGTATCGCAAACGTCTCGCGTTTTGGGGTTCGAGAAGAGAAGACGACCGCGACCATTTCATACCGTTTGTTATTCAGGTAGGGCACAGAATTCGGCACAGCGATTTGGGCGATCGCCGCGCTCCTCTCCGCGCGTGATGATGGCAACGTCGAGCCGACGACCGATCGCGCCTCTCAGGGCCGCTTCCGTGGCCGTGCGACGCATCGGTGGACGGTTCTCTCGCCGCGGAATAACCGAGCGGCCGTCGAGCCCGCGGGCGTCGAAAGATGCGCTGCATGGCATTCGCGCGCACGTCGGGGTATAAAAAATCTGAGAAAAAAACTGCTGGAAAATAATTCGGTGCCCCGGCAAAAAACCCTCAAAATTTATTTTCCGCATGGCCGGCACGCGCCGGGAAAAACCTGGGCGCAGATGAGCGGGAAAGAGCGCTGGGTCACGTCCCGCCGAATAATTGGCGGACGGCATCGCGCGGCGTTCTGGCGAGAACTCGGGTTTCCGAATCTCGAGCGCGCGTGGGAAGCGCGAAAGCGTGCCTGCGAGCGGCGAAGGCGGCTCGGAATTACCGGCAGAGGAAAAACTTTGACACAGCCGCGAGTGCGGGAAATTCAGCGCGACGAATTATTGCGCCGTAACCTGCTGCCAGCCGGTTTGTACGATCCGGAATATTTGATGCGGCGTGAGATGCTGATTCTGGACGCACAGCGCCGCAGTCCAAGGAATTATCCCTGAAAGCGGCGGCGTGCGTAGCACGCGCGCGTGAGGCGAGGAAAGCACGGACTTCTTTGATCGCAAAAGTCGCACAACCCGAAGCAAAAGGTGTCGCAATGAAGAAAATCGCAGTCGCTATTTTTCGCTCGCGCCGGCTGCTCGCGGCCATTGTGTTTCTGATGCTGGCTTGCGGCACACCGTCGGAGGCACGTTGCGCGAACCTGTGGATATCGTTCTGGGGTGGCGGCATCGAGTCATACACACCAGGACAACTCGCCAAGAGTGGGATGCCGACGCCAATTGATCTGAACACGTTTGGCAACGTGACAGGTCTTGCCTTTGACAAGTCTCATAACCTTTGGGCCGTTATCGACATCGACGAGGTAGTGCGATTCACTGCCAAGCAACTCAAGGACCTAAAACACGATCCGAGCCCAACGCCCGGAGTGATCATCACAAGTACCTCTACGTTCTCAGATATCATCGGTTGCAACTTCGATCATCAGGGTAACCTGTGGGTGGCGGACGTCTTAAACGGCTCTATCGATGAACTGTCAAAAGCACAGTTGGCTGCGGGCAGTGGAGATGTAACGCCCCACGTAGTCATCACTTTCTCCGGTCTGAACCCGGACTTTGTGACGTTCGACAACGCTGGGAATGCGTGGGTAGATAGTGTGGTCAATAATCAGATCGCCGAATTCTCCGCCAACCAACTGACGAGCGGCGGTAGCAAGACGCCCAAGGTCTTGCTGTCCGACGACGGCAGCGGCACGAGCCTCGACGTTCCAGGAGAGATCGCGTTCGATAAGAAGGGCGACCTTTGGGTCTCCAACTGGCCAGCGGACACGGTCGTGGAGTATGCGAAGGATCAACTGACCAGCTCTGGCAACCCCGCTCCGATGGTGAAGTTGAGTAGCGCCATCTTTGACGCACCATGGGGAATAGCATTCGACACCCATGGCGATCTGGTGGTTATGAACAGCTACGACGAAATGATCGCTAAGTTCACGGCCAAGCAATTGAAGGTGAGCGGCGCACCGATTCCAACGGTCTCAGTGACTGCGGGCGCCCCGCCTGACACCGATATCGTTCAGATTATCTTCGGTCCGGCTTCATAGGTATATCAATGCAGCGGCGCAGGCGGATCGCGACTTACCTCATGCTGGCTGGCTTTCTCGGCGCCGGGATGATTCTGCTCGTCGGGTTTTGGAATTATTCGCGTGCGACTCAGCGGATCGATGCGCTCGTCAAGGACTGCGAAGCGGTCCGACGGAGCTGGACGTTTGGACCGTCTAGAGAGCGAAGCGGCCATTTGGAAATTAGTTCAAATGGAGTGCCGGTGCAGTCGTGCCATCCCGACGCTCTTGAGGCTTGGAAGGCCGTGGGTGGGGTAGATGTGGTGCCGATACCTCCGGGTGCAACAATCGGGGTAGAGCATTACCCGGCGGCGAAGGTCCGGGCTTGGTACGATGAGATGCACCGCTTCGCCGATCGCATCGCTGGCGAAAATGACAAACGCGAGCGAAACTTGTCCGACTGCTGGTTCCGGGTGGACGCGATCGCGCTCATTTGCGCGTTGCCGCGAGTCTGGTATTTCCTGCTCGGCCGGCTCGCGGAATTAGCCTCTGCCATAAGGGGAAACCCCTAGATTCGCGTGATAAGCGCCGCGCGACTTATTGGAGCGGCGTGTGTGCCACCTGGAGCGCCGCCAGAATCTCGCCGGGGATGCGGCCGTCCGGCTCGGGAGCCGTCACCCAAGGCTCCGCGTGCTACTGCTCTTGGAAGTAGGCGCGACGCAGCGCCTCTCCGGATGAGAGCTGCGCCGGGGCCGGCCGCCCCGCATCCAGCGCGGCGCGCATTGCCCGGTCAAATCCTGCTTGAAATTCGGAATCGCAGTTGCACTTCTCTCCGTATCGTCCGCAATCCGGACAGGTCAGATACCCGTTCGCAGATGCCCTCTCTGCAAATGCATCCGGCGAGTCGCGTACCGGCTGATTCTGTCTTCTAGCCTTAGAAGAATACTGACTTCCCTTAAAGACAGATCCCTCGTCCGCAGATTTTGCGGGGGGGATGGACCCCGCAGATTTTGCGGGGGCTGCGGATCGTCGTGATCGAGCCGGCGCCGCGCATCCCAGATTCTCAAGCCTCACGCGGTATAGGTTTGTCCCGCTTGGCCCGTAGTTGTAGATGATTTCCAACTCGCCGGCAGCGCGCGCCTTGTCGAGGGCTTTTTGAACGCTTCGCGTGCTCCTCAGTCCACAGTCACGCGCTATAGTCGGGACGCCGGGGGATGCTCCCTTGCCGTCATCGCGCGCGTAGTGAGCGATCGCCATCAGGACTGGCTTCGCCCATCCGGTAAGCTTTGAGTGCTTTCGGACAACTTCCTGGACGCGAAGGCTCACGGTACGGCGGCGTTTCAGCGCGCGTTCTGACAGGCCGGAACGAAACTGTCGCGTAGCAGCCGCTCGACTTCCTCGCGCGGAACGCGCACTGAGCGGCCCAACTTCAGATGTCCAAGCTTTCGGCGCGACAGCCAAGCGCGGATCGTGTGTATGGAGACTCCTAGCGCCTCTGCCGCTGCTTCAACGGTGAGTGGTTCAGTGCCATTTTGTGCCTTAGTTTCATGCTTCATGAGAATAGAAATAAATTGCGGCGCGCTCGAAAGCAACCATACATATGAATAATCAACTATACGGTTGACACTACCGCCAGGACGCGAGATAATTCGCGAAGTGAAGAAGGCAGACACAAAGCGGGTGACACTCTCTCCATGTCAGCTAGTAGCGTGGAATCTCGAAAATGCGCGGCGCGCGCGCGGATGGTCCCAGCAGGAAACGGCGCGACTTCTTAAGCCGCTTCTTGGCTACCGTCTCAGCCGCGCGGCGTTCTCGAAAATGGAGCGCTCTCTTTCCGGCCGTCAGATAAGGCGCTTCAACGCGGACGAAATCGTCGCGCTCGCGCGCTTGTTCGAGGTTCCCGTCGGCTATTTCTTTCGCGTTCCCGAGCCGCACCTTGGCTTGCACCGCGTTGTGGTCAATGCGAAGCCCGGCAATCCGCGCGCGCGCGTCACTTCGCGACCGCTGAGCCGCGATGAAATGATACAGCTTGCGGTTCCGATCCCGGAGGCGCCAGCGGACCCAGCCGAGCGTCACCGTCAGGCTCAGTTCATTGCCGAGGTCGTAGCGGCGGCCGTTAAGATTCCCCCGTCAAGCAACGAAGAGACAGCGGCCCAGGAACAGCGCCGACTGGAACCCCTTACGAAAATCGCGGACAAATTTTATCCCGACGAAAGGAAAAATCGAAAATGAGCGTTTACAAGCGCGGCAAGGTGTGCTGGTTCAAGTTTCGATTCGAAGGACAGGTGATTCGCGAGAGCGCGAAGACCGAATCGAAGACGGTTGCGCGAGACGCAGAGCGGGCGCGACGGCGCGAGCTTGAGAAGTCGTTCAACCGGATTCCAAAACGCGAGCGCATGCCGCTGTTCTCGGTTGCGGCCGAACAATGGCTCGCTACGAAAAGTCCGCGTTCCGAACACACGGTATTTCACTATCGCCAGTACGTTCACAGCCTGTCCGCCATCTTCGGCAAGCGCCTGGTCTGCGACGTATCCGCGGACGATATTGCGGAGCTGCAAGAACGCCGAGCGAAGGATGGCCTGTCCGGCCGCACCATCAACGCAGAGGTCGGCGTGTTGCGCCAGATTCTCAAGCGCCACCGGCTTTGGAATGCCCTCGCCGAAAATGGGGCGGTGAAATTCAAGGCCGAGCGCCGGGATGTTGGGCGATCTATAAGCCGCGAGGATGAGGATAAGCTGCTCGACGCCATCCGGCAAAGCCGCTCCCCGGCGTTGCTCCCGCTGTTTGTGATGGCGGTCGATACCGGACTTCGGGCATCAGAGCTGCGCCACTTGCGGCGCCGGGATCTCCACCTGACGTGGGCCAACGGTTTCATCGAGTCGGGCACCGTCGTGGTCTCGCGCTCCAAGACTGAGGGCGGCACTGGCCGCATGGTCCCGTTGACGCGGCGCGCCTGCGCGGTGCTGAGCCTATGGCTATCGCGGTTCCCGGACGCCGGGCTCGACTCCTACGCTTTCCCGCAGCATTGCGTCGGGTTCGCCGGCAACAAGCGAAAGCCCGCGCTATACGATCTCGACCTGACAAAGCCGATCGGCGAATGGAAGACGGCCTGGAACGTGGCGCGGACAGCGGCAAAGCTCAATTATCGCTGGCACGACGCCCGGCACACTTTCATTTCGCGGCTCGCCGAGAATCCCAACGTCAGCGAGCAGACCATCACGGCGCTTGCCGGCCACGTCTCAAAACGGATGCTGGAGCGCTATTCGCATATCCGAGCCCAAGCGAAGCGCGAGGCCATCGAAACCCTTGAATCGGCGGGTTTTACCGGCGCAGAGGCACAAAAATGGGCACAGTCGGCACAGAGTGAAACGACCGAGAGCGCCGAGCAGCCCGAAAAGGTGTTGAATTGATTGCCGATTTATTGGAGCGGGTGATCGGTTTCGAACCGACGACCTCGTGCTTGGCAAGCACGCGCTCTACCAACTGAGCTACACCCGCTCTCCAGACCGGCGCGACAACGACAAATCCATTTGATTATCCGGCGCGGGAGCGTCTGTCAAATCGCCGCCCGCTTGCCCGCCGCGGCAATTGGTTTTGGCCGCAGCGCCACGACCACGCGCACGTAGTAATCGACGCACGACCACACGCTCACCGCCATCGCGATCCACAGCACGAACATCCCGGCGGCGAAGAAATCGACGTGCCAATACGTGTAATGAATCAGCAGACCCTGAATCGCGATCGACTGCAACGCCATCTTGTACTTGCCCAGCTCCTCGGCGGCCACGATTAACCCTTCGGCCGCCGCCACCGCGCGCAGTCCCGTCACCATTATTTCGCGCGTCACCAGCACCACCACCATCCACGCCGGCACGTGCGGCGTCCGCGCCATCCCGGCGAGCATGATCAGCGCCGTCGCGACCACCAGCTTGTCGGCCATCGGATCGAGAAACTTGCCGAGCGTGGTGACCGAGTCGTAGCTGCGCGCGAGGTAGCCGTCGAAAAAATCGCTGACCGTTGCGATGAAGAACACCCCGGCCGCAAGCCACGAAGCGCCCGGCCCGCTGTGCATCAGAATCCAGATCAGGACCGGCGCGGTGGCGATCCGCAGCAGCGTGAGGATATTTGGCGGTGTCATCGGCACGGGCTTGGCCTGTCTTCAACTCTACGAAACTGCGAAGCGAAGGTTTCGTTTTTCGCTGTGATCCGCACCTTCGAGAATATTTGAATCGAAACAAGGTGGCAAATCGCAGCCGCTCGATCGCCTTGACTGGCCGAGCGCAGACCGAGTAGCGTCATTTTGACACAACCCGCGCTCCGCGATTCACCCTGCCGGCGCGCCCGAGGCCACCTGATGAGGCATAATGCGCAACTGTCCAGCGACTTCCTGGTAATCGGCGGCGGCATCGCGGGCCTGACCTTCGCGATCAAGGCGGCCGAAGCCGGCACTGTCACCGTCCTCACCAAGGCCGGCAGTTCCGAGGCCAACACCGCCTACGCGCAGGGCGGTATCGCCAGTGTGTGGAGCGTTGACGACTCGTTCGAATCGCACATCGAGGACACGCTGCGGGCCGGCGCCGGCTTGTGCGATCGCGCCGCGGTCGAGACCATCGTTCGCGAGGGTCCCGAGGCGATCCGCGAGTTGATCCGGCTCGGCACTCGCTTCACCCGGGTCGAGACCGGCGGACCCGACGACAGCGAACTCGAATACGATCTGGGCCAGGAAGGTGGGCATAGCCATCGCCGCGTGCTGCACGCGCAGGACCTGACCGGCCGCGAAATAATGCGTGCGCTGACCGAGGCCGCCGCCGCGCGGCCGAACATCCGCACTTTGGAAAATCACGTCGCGATCAATCTGCTGGTCGAGACTGCCACCGCCGGAAAGCCGGGCGCATGCTGGGGCGTCTATGCGCTCGACCGCAACACTCACGAAATCCGCAAAGTGATTTCGCGCGCGACGATGCTGGCGACGGGCGGCGCCGGCAAGGTCTATCTTTACACCACCAATCCCGATATCGCGTCGGGCGACGGCGTCGCGATGGCGTATCGGGCCGGCGCGGCGGTCGCCAACCTCGAGTTCTACCAATTCCATCCCACCTGCCTGTATCATCCCGCCGCCAAGTCGTTTCTCATCTCGGAGGCGCTTCGCGGCGAGGGCGCGATTCTGAAATTGCCCGACGGCGCCGCGTTCATGAAGCGCTACCATCCCGACGCCGAGCTGGCGCCGCGCGACGTGGTTGCCCGCGCGATCGATTCCGAGATGAAACGTCGCGGGCTGGACTTCGTGTATCTCGATTTGAGCCATCGCGACGCCGATTTCATCCGGCGGCGGTTCCCGAATATCTTCAAGCGATGCTTGAGCTTTGGATATGACCTCACCAAAGGACCAATTCCGGTGGTCCCCGCGGCGCACTATATGTGCGGCGGGGTGCAGACCGATCTCGACGGTCGCACCTCGATTGCGCGCCTGTACGCAGCCGGCGAGGTCGCTATGACCGGGCTGCACGGCGCCAACCGGCTCGCCTCGAACTCGCTGCTCGAGGCCGCCGTGATGGGCCGGCGCGGGTTTGCCGCGGCGCGCGAAATCGTCGCCTCGGGAGGCGGCGCGCCGCCCGAATTTCCCGAGTGGAACCCCGGGCGCGCGATCCGCAGCGAGGAGCGCGTGATGATCACGCAGAGCTGGGACGAGATTCGCCGCCTGATGTGGAACTACGTCGGCATCGTGCGCAGCGACCGGCGACTCGAGCGCGCGCTGCGCCGCATCGAGCTGATCAAGGACGAGATCCACCGCTACTACTGGGACCACCTGCTCGACGCCGACACGATCGAGTTGCGCAACCTGGCAATGGTGGCCGAGCTGGTCGTGCGATCCGCGATGAGCCGGCGTGAGTCGCGCGGCTTGCATTACAACATCGATCATCCCGAAACCGGCGGCCCCGAATGGGTCCACCCGACCATACTGCAAAAGCCCGCGGATCAGAGCTGAAAAAAATTCCGCGCCGCGAAATCCATCTCATGCAAGCCAAGGAAGTGAAGATGTACTCGGACTACAAGAGTCCGTTCGCCTACCTCGCATTCGATCCCGCCTTCGCGCTCGAACAGCGGTTTCGGGTTCGGCTGCGATGGATTCCGTTCCAGCTTCGCATCAAGGGCAAAGGCGAGCGCAGTCTCTACTCCGAACACAAGGCGCGATACTCGTATCTCGACGCGCGGCGATGGGCCAAGCCGCGCGGCCTGGTCATTCGCGGGCCGTTGAAGGTTTACGACACGACCCCGGCGCTGATCGGCGGCCTCTTCGCGGAACAGCACGGCCGCCTGCTCGATTACAGCCGTCGAGTTTACGAGCTGTTCTTTCGCCGCGAACTCGAGATAGACGAGCCCGACGCGGTCGCGGGCGCAGTCGCAAGCCTCGGCATGTCTGCCGGCGACTATCGCAAATATCTTTCAGGCGAGGGCGCCGTCGCCTACCAGCGCGCTCAGGACGAGGCCGCCGCCGACCACGTCTTCGGCGTGCCGCTGTTCTTCTTCGAGGGCGAGCCGTTCTGGGGCCACGACCGCCTCCCGCTTCTCGAGGCTCGCCTCGCCGAAGCAGGCCTGGCCGCGGATTAGCTCACGCGACCGGGGCGGGCTGACGCGCCGGATTCGGCTCGTACGAAAACTTAAGCTTGTCGCCGTCGAGGTCCGCCGTCGCGTTGCCGCCTTTCGTCAGCAGGCCGAACAGCACCTCGTCCGCGAGCACCCGCGCGATCTCATTCTCAATCAACCGCCCCAGCGGGCGCGCGCCGAAGCGCGGATCGTGGCCATGTTCCGCCAGCCATTTCTTCGCCGCCGACGTCACCGTAAGCCGGACCTTCTGCTTGTCGAGGCGCTCCTGCAATTCCGCGATGAACTTGTCCACCACCCGTTCCATGACCGGCGGACTGAGCGGTGCGAATTCGATCGTCGCCGACAGCCGGTTTCTGAACTCCGGCGCGAACATCCTCTCCAGCACGTTCTTGGGATTTCCCTGCCCGGTCCCGCCGTGGAAACCGATCATCGCGCGCGACAGTTCTTGTGCGCCGGCATTGGTCGTCATCACCAGGATCACGTTGCGAAAATCAGCCTTGCGCCCGTTGTTGTCGGTGAGTGTGGCGTGATCCATCACCTGCAACAGGATGCTGAACAAATCGGGATGCGCCTTTTCGATCTCGTCGAGCAGCAGCACGCAATGCGGCGTCTTGTTGATCGCGTCGGTGAGCAATCCGCCCTGATCGAAACCGACGTATCCCGGCGGCGCGCCAATCAGGCGCGAAACCGTATGCCGCTCCATGTACTCGCTCATGTCGAAGCGAATGAACTCGACGCCCATCACTTTCGCCAGTTGCCGCGCGACTTCGGTCTTGCCCACGCCCGTCGGTCCGGCGAACAAAAACGCACCGACCGGCTTGTCGGGATGGCCCAGGCCCGAGCGACCGAGCTTGATCGCGCGCGCCACCGCGTTGATCGCCTCGTCCTGGCCGAAGACCGCCTGCTTCATATCCTCGTCGAGCGTCTGCAGCCGTCCGCGATCGGTCGCCGACACCGTCCGCTCCGGAATCTTGGCCATCCGCGCGACCGTCCGCTCCACGTCTCGCGTGCCCACCGTCACCGGTTCCGTCGTCCCCGCGCCGCGCAAATGCCCCGCGACTCCAGCCTCGTCCATCACGTCGATCGCTTTATCGGGCAGGAACCGGTCGTTGATGTACCGCGCCGATAGCTCGACCGCCAATCTGAGCGCCGAATTCGTGTAGCGGACGTTGTGATGCTTCTCGTAGTACGGCTTGAGGCCGCCCAGAATCTGCACGGCCTCGTCCTGCGTCGGCTCGACCACGTCGATTCGCTGGAAGCGCCGCGCCAGCGCCTTGTCCTTGTCGAACGAGCGCTTGTATTCCTGGTAAGTCGTCGATCCGATACATCGCAGGTCGCCCGACGCGAGTGCGGGCTTGAGCAGGTTGGACGCATCCATAGTCCCGCCCGAAGCCGCGCCGGCGCCGACGATTGTGTGAATCTCGTCGATGAACAAAATCCGCTTCGAGTCGCCGACTACCGCCTTGATGACCGCCTTGAGCCGCTGCTCGAAGTCCCCGCGAAACCGCGTCCCCGCCAGCAGCGCGCCCATGTCGAGCGCGTAGATCTCGACGCCCTTGAGCGCGTCGGGCACGTCGCCCTTGTGAATTGCCAGCGCCAGTCCTTCGGCGAGCGCGGTCTTGCCGACCCCTGCCTCGCCCACGAAGACCGGATTGTTCTTGCGCCGGCGCAGCAGCACGTGCACCGCACGCTCGAGTTCTTGCTTGCGCCCGATCAGCGGATCTATTTTCCCGTCCGCCGCGCGCTTGGCCAGGTTGATCGCGTAAGTATTGAGCGCCTTCGACGGCGACAGCTTGCGCTCGCCTTCTTCGTCGCCGCCTTCGTGCTCGGATCCGTCGCGATCGATCGAGTCCTTGTCCGATTCCTCGCCGCCCTCGTCGTCTTCCGCGCCCGCCTTCGAAACCCCGTGCGAGATAAAATTGATCGCGTCGAAGCGCGTGACGCCCTGCTCCTGCAGATAGAAAATCGCCGGCGATTCGGTTTCATGGAACATCGCGACCAGCACGTTGCCGCCGGTGATTTCCTGCCGCCCCGCCGATTGCACGTGCAACGCCGCCCGCTGCAGCGCCCGCTGCACCCCGATCGCGTAGCGCGGCGACACTTCCTCGGCCTTGGGCATCCGCTCGACCTGCTCGTCGAGGTAATGCGCCAGCTTGCGCTGCAGCCCGTCCAGATCGGCGCCGCAATTCTTCAGAATCGCGGTCGTCGTCACGTCGTGGAGCATCGCGAACAGCAGATGCTCCAGGCACACAAACTCGTGACGCCGGTTGACGGCTTCACTCATCGCGAGTTGCAGTGTCACCTGCAGTTCGCGGCTGATCATGATGTTGTTATTCGACGCAGCCATCGATGCTATCGCCCGGTCATTCCTTTTCCATCACGCACTTGAGCGGATACTCGGCCTCACGCGCCAGTTCCTCGACGGTATTCGTCTTGGTCTCCGCGACTTCGAACGGATACACGCCCGCCACCCCCATCCCGTTCTGATGCACGTGGAGCATGATTCGGGTCGCGTCGGCATGCTGCTTGTGAAATACCGCCTTCAACACTTCGACCACGAATTCCATCGGCGTGTAATCGTCGTTGAGCAAAATAACCTTGTACAGAGGTGGTTTGGCGGTCTTCGACTTGGTGCGGGTCTTGCGCTCGGTAGCGATATCGCCGCCGCCGGAGCGGCCCTCGCCGTCGTCGCCGGTGATTCGCGCCCAAACCATCCGCTTGCGCACGAAATCCGCCATCGCACCTCTGTCGCTCGGAGCGCCTCGCTCCATCTGCAAATATAATATCAAATTCGAGCGTGCCTGGTGAGCATCCGGCCAGAATCGGTTCGGTTGCGACAAGTCTGATATTTTGACCGTTGTGATTTGCTCAGGCGGTGGGAGTGAAAAACTAAAATTTTGCCATGAATGATTCCGCGCCCAGACTCGAAGTCGCGATCGTCGAGGGAATCGACAAAATTCCCCGCGCGGCGTGGGACGCCCTGCTCGCCCCCGACGACTCCCCGTTCGTCGAATGGGATTGGCTGTATGCGATGGAGCATTCCGGATCGGCAGCGCGCGGCACCGGATGGGCCCCGTATCATCTCGTGGTTCGAGAGGCGCCCCGCAAGCGAATCGTCGCCGCGGCCCCGCTCTACCTCAAGACCCACAGCATGGGCGAGTTCGTCTTCGACCATGGATGGGCCGACGCCGCCGAGCGCGCCGCCGTCCGCTACTTCCCCAAGATTCTGGTCGGCGTGCCGTTCACGCCGCATACTGGACGCCGATTTCTCACCGCGCCGGGCGCCGATCGAGCCGGCCTCATCAATCTGCTCGGCCTCGCGCTCACCTCCATCTGCGAAGACAACAAGCTGTCGAGTGTGCACGTCAATTTTTGCCAGCCCGACGAAGCTACCGCGCTCGCGCCGATCGGATTCATGGAGCGGCTCGGCTATCAGTACCATTGGCATAACGCGGGCTTCGCGACCTTCGACGATTATCTGAACCGGCTCAAGCACAAGCGGCGCACCGCCGTCCGCCACGAACGCGCCGCGATGGACGAGCAGGGCATCCGCATCCGGGTCGTTGCGGGCGACGAAATTCCCGATCGGATGTTCCCCGAGATGTATCGAATCTATTGCTCGACGATCGAAAAGCTATACTGGGGCCGTCGATATCTCACCGAGGAATTTTTCGACCTCATCCGCAAGTCCTTCAAGCGCAATATGGTTTTCATCGGCGCGTACGCCGGACGCGAACTGATCGCGGGCGCCGTCAACCTGGCCAAGGCCAACGTGATGTACGGCCGCTATTGGGGATGCTTCCGCGAGGTCCGCTTCCTGCACTTCAACGTCTGCTACTACGCCGGCATCGAGCACTCGATTCTGAGCGGCATTCAGCGTTACGAGCCCGGCGCCGGCGGCGAATACAAATGGCTGCGCGGCTTCGACCCCGCACTCACCCGCAGCATCCACTACGTCTCCAACCCGGATCTCAAGCGCGCAATTGCGGGATTCTTGAAGCGCGAGCGCCACGAAGTCGAGCAATGGATCGTCGCGGGAAAGGAGCGCAGCCAACTGAAGCCCCCGCCCCCCTCCGACCAGGAGATGGAATAGGTGAAGAACGCCACCGCGCGGCTAATCCTCGTCGCGCTCGGTTTCCGGCAACGCTGCCGAGGCCAACTGGCGCGGGACGTTATCGACCGGGTTCAGCTCGGGAATCTGCTTGTTGCCGCCGACGCCGAGTTCCTTGAACCGGCGCGCCGCGGGAAGCACCATCCGTTCCAGCGAACCGATGGCCTTGTTGTACGAGCCGACGGCTCTGTTGAGATCGCCGCCAATATCTTCGATGTGTTCGGCCATGCTGCCCATGCGCTCGTACAAATCTTTGCCAAGGTCGGCGATGCGCTGCGCGTTCTCCGCGAGCTGCTCCTGACGCCATCCGTAGGCCACCGCGCGAAGCACTGCGATCAGCGTTGTCGGCGTGGCAAGAATCACGCGCTGGTTCACTCCCTGTTCAATTAAGGACGGATCCTGCTCGAGCGCGGCACTGAAGAAGGCCTCGCCCGGAAGGAACATCACCACGAATTCGGGCGTCGGCTGCAGATGGTCCCAATAGTTCTTCGCACCCAGCTTGACCATATGATCGCGCACTTGGCGCGCGTGTTCCTTCAGTTTCGTCATTCGCAGCTCATCGGTCGGTGCTTCCAGGGCGTCGAGATACGCCTGCAGCGGCGCTTTTGCATCGACCACGATATTCTTGCCGCCGGGAAGCTGGACGCGCATATCGGGCCTGAGTCTTCCGCTCTCGGTATCCACGCTCTCCTGCTGAAAGAAATCGCATCGCTCGATCATCCCGGCCAATTCCACGACGCGCTTGAGCTGAACTTCGCCCCATCGTCCGCGCACGATTGGAGCGCGCAGCGCCTTTACCAGGTTTCCCGTCTCCGTTCGGAGCAAATCCTGCGTGGATATCAGCGACCTCACTTGTTCGGTCAGCGTTCCGTAGGCCGTGCTCCGGGCCTGTTCCAGCGACCGGATTTGCTTCGTCATTTCGGCGAGCGAATCGCCGAGCGGTTTCACCAGCGTTTCGATTTCCTGCTTGCGCGCTTCAAGCTCGCCTGCCGCCTCGCTTCTGACGGTGTTGAGTCTTTCGGTCGCAAGCGCCAGGAATCCGTCGTTGTTCTGATGAAGGGCGTCGGCGGCGAGTGCTCGGAAAGTGTCAGAGAGCTGCTCCTTGGCTTTGTCGAGCAGGCCTTTCTCCTCTTCAAGGCGCTTTTCGGCTTCTTCGAGCCGTACCTTGAGACGCGTCGCATTGCGCTGCGCCAGCAACCATCCAATTGCGATCCCGAGGAAAGCACCGACCACAACTGCTGCCACGAATTCCATTGCCATCTGGCGCCCCCTGATTCCCCGGCCAGCATTCTATTCCCCATCCGTGAAGCCGTCTAATCGACCACCGGCACTTTTACATCTCGCGATGACAACGCGTTGGCCTGCGATGCGCCCATTCGCCGAGCCTGCTATCGTGGCCCTGAAAACGGAGACGATGTCTGTCTTGAAAGACCTGCTCACCAAGGGCTCGATTCCGATTCTGCTCGGCACCGGCGGCGTCGGTAAGACCACTATCGCCGCCGCGCTCGGACTCGCAGGCGCATCTGCCAATCTCAACACCGCGGTGATAACCGTCGATCCTTCCGAGCGCCTGCGTGACGCGCTCGGCCTGGCGCGCCTGGGCGGCCAGCCAACCCGAATCGGCGGCCGGCAGCTTGCCGCGGCCGGACTCGACCGCCAGCTTCGGCTCTCCGCGATGATGCTCGACGTGAGCGGCGCCTGGGACGCCATCGTCGAGCGCTTTATTGCCGACCCGGCGACCCGCCGCAGGATTTTCGACAATCCGTTCTACAAAAGCCTGACTGCCGAGTTCGCCGGCTCCGAAGCCTTCGCCGCGCTCCAGCAACTTTACGATCTTCATCAGACCGGCGCCTTCGAACTCGAAGTCGTGGACACTCCCCCCGCGTCGCACTCCTTCGAGTTCCTGCAAACTCCCGCGCGGCTAATTCGTCTGCTCGATTCGCGGACTGCGCGATGGCTCTTTACGCCGTCGCTCTCTGCCGGGCGGATTGCGATGAGGGTCGCCAGCAAAGCGGCGCGATTTGTCGTGCGCGAGCTCGAACGCTTTGTCGGCGGCAGCGTGCTTTCGACCATCACGGATTTCTTCGCAGCCGCCGCCGACAGCATGGACGCAATCGTCGATCGTCTGCGCAAGACCGAAGCGCTGCTGCATTCGCCCGCCGTTCGGTTCGTGATGGTGACGACGGCGGAACCCGATCGCATCCGCCAGGCGCGTGAGCTGCTCGGCCAGATGGACTCCGAAGGACTCAAGCTCGCCGCGATAGTGATCAATCGGTTCCTCGACGAGCGCACCTGGTCGGCCGTCGCGGATTTTGCCGAGCGTCCGTTGAGTCATCTCGCGGAAATTTCGGAATTGAGATCGTCGCTCGCCAGAGACGACGGCGATGCCGCCGGAGTCGGCCGGCTGGTCCATCACTTCGAGCAGTATCGCGACCGGACCCTCGACGAGATCGAGCGCGTCGCGGCCTTCGCCCGCGAACTGCCGCCCGGCGTCAAGCTCGCGATCGCGCCGGAAATCGAAGCCGGCGTGCGCGACCTGGCCGCCCTCTCACGAGTCTCCCGCTACGTGACCTCAGGCACCGCGATTCTGAAACCGCTCGAGGCCGCCGCCTCCCGTCTGCGCACCCGCACCCTGCACCACGCCCGCGCATCGCACGTCCCCTGAAAAAAGGCCGGCTGTGTTATCGATGCCCGCACCCTGCACGACGCCGGCACGTTGCACGTTCACTGAAAAAGCACATTGCGCGCGATTCATTTGCGAACTACGGGCCGCAATAGTGCGCGACACCCTTAACCTGAAAAGACCGGAGTGAGTCTGTAAGCCGGGTTCTGTGCCCTTGCGGGCGGCGATCATTCCTCTAGGCCGTCGATTGCTCGGCCGGCTCATGCGACCATACCCGAGGCCTTAAGAGCGGGCCGCTCAGCCTCCTATTTGGTCTTGCTCCGGATGGGGTTTGGCATGCGCGCACGATCACTCGCGCGCCGGTGGGCTCTTACCCCGCCATTTCACCCTTACCCTTTCGGGCGGTGTATTTTCTGTGCCACTTTCCGCGGATCGCTCCGCGCCGCCGTTAACGGCCATCCTGCCCTATGGAGCCCGGACTTTCCTCTTCCCTGTTCAGGAAGCGATCGCCCGACTCACTCCGGCCCGATTAGACTAGCATCTTTTCGAATCGGTCTCTGCTCTCGGGATCTTCGCGTAGCTGACGCCGGCCGCTCTGGTTTCTCGTGTCATCCCGACCGAAGCCGCTTCCTCTTTTGTGTCATCGCGAGCGCAGTCGAGGGACCCCGGCTCTTTTCCCTTTGCCGTGTGCGCGCGGCGCCTCACGTGACTGAACGGGCGAGGTAAATTCCCGCACCCTCTCTCCCTCTGAACCGCTTAAGTTCTAACAGGGACGAAGTCCCGCATCTTCTC
>NZ_DATCTO010000025.1 GCF_036567905.1 Candidatus Binatus sp. | reverse complement strand
TCGCGGTTGCGATCGGCACGGTGGTGGCCGGACTCATTTGCGGGAAATTGCGGCGGTTACGCCCAGCGCGAGCGCGGGCGATTGCGCGCCGATCGATTGCGCGCGCCCGACGAGCGGAAGACGGTCACCGGCTTGGGCGCGTGAATTTCGATTTTCTCGAAACCCTCGACGTGCTCGCGATCGAGCGCGTTGCCGAGCGTGCGTTCCAGCCGCGCCAGGTTGACGCGTTCCTCTTGCGTGACCAGGCTGATCGCTTCGCCCGCCTTGCCCATCCTGGCGGTGCGGCCGATGCGATGGATGTAGCCGTCGGTCTCGTCGGGAAGATCGAAGTTGATGACGTGCGAAACGTCGGGGATGTCGAGTCCGCGGGCGGCCACGTCGGTCGCGACCATCACGCGAAACTTGTGCGCGCGGAAGCCCGCCAACGCCGCATTGCGCTGGCTCTGTGAGCGATCGCCGTGGATCTGCACCGCGTTGACGTGGGCGCGTTGCAGCATCTTGGCGACCCGGTCGGCGCGGCTCTTGGTGCGGGTGAAGACGATCGCGCTCTCCACTTCGGGACGCTTGAGAATCTCGAGCAGCACGGGCCCCTTGTTCTCGAGCGTGACCGGATAAATCGACTGGCGAATCTGTGCGGGCGGCGCGGATTTGCCGCCGACCGTGACGCGCTCGGGCGTGGTCAGGAATTCACGCGCGATCATTTCGGGACCGGACGCCATCGTCGCCGAGAACATCATGGTCTGGCGATTTTTCGGCACCATCCGCATGATCCGGCGCAGTTGCGGCAGGAAGCCCATGTCGAGCAGCCGGTCGGCTTCGTCGATGATCACGACTTCGATTTTGTCGAGCTTGACGATGCCGCGCTCGATAAAATCGATGAGCCGTCCGGGACACGCGACGAGCACTTGCGCGCCCTTGCGAATCTCGTCGATTTGGCGCCGTTCGGATTCGCCGCCGACCACGGTCGCGCAGCGGATGCGGGTATGGCGTGCGATCAGATCGAACTCGCGCGCGGCCTGCGCGGCAAGCTCGCGCGTGGGCATGATCACCAGCGCGGCGAGATGCCGGGTGTTCTTGCGATGCAGCCGGTCGATAGTCGGGATCAGAAAGGCCGCGGTCTTGCCGCTGCCGGTTTCAGCCGTGGCAACCACGTCGCGCCCGCTGAGCGCAACCGGGATAGCTCCGGCCTGGACCGGGGTCGGTGTGTGATGACCGCGGTCTTTGATTGAACGGTGGATCTCGGGTGATACAGGAAATTCAGAAAACGACAAACAGTATCCTATGGTTCAGAGCCCCGGATTCCAGTTCGTAAAAGTACCGAACGTGTGGGTCTGATGGGTTGAGAGGGTGGCGTCACGGAATCCGACGCGCGCATAAAGTCACGATTGACTTGGAAGTAAGGTACAGGAATCAGTGCAGCGGCACAATGGCCCCCGGCGGCCAGCAGCAGTCAAATCGAGCCTGCCTCAGAATTTGCCGTGCTTGCCCACTCCCGACGCGAAGCGCTCGGCGCCGGCGCGGGTCTCGCCTGAGCGGATCGTTTCGATCCCGTGGTGGTACTCGTTTTTGAGCGCATCGCCGAGCGCCAGCGTCCAGCCCTCGTATGCAGACATCCGGTCCGAGCGCATGCATCGCTGCGGGAAGCCGGCAATTTGTTTGGCCAGTTCGCGCGCCTGCGCCAAGGCAGTGCCCGGCTCGACGACGCGATTCGCAAGTCCCATCGCGAACGCCTCTTCGCCGGAGACGCCACGGCCGGTCAGGATCATGTCCATCGCACGGCTCATCCCAATCAAGCGCGGCAGCCGGATCGTGCCGCCATCGACCAGCGGCACACCGAAACGCCGGCAATACACGCCGAAGGTCGCGTCGCGAGCGGCCACGCGCAGGTCGCACCACAGCGCCAGTTCGATTCCGCCCGCGACTGCGAATCCCTCGACCGCCGCAATCACCGGCTTGCTGAGGATCATCCGGGTGCATCCGAGCGGTCCGTCGCCGTTCTCGGTCACGCGATTGCCGCGATCGGTAGCGACCGCTTTCAGATCTGCGCCCGCGCAAAACGCCCCGCCCGCGCCGGTCAGGATCGCGACCGAGAGTGCGTCGTCGGCGTCGAAACGGCGCATCGCGCCGGCGAGCGCCGCGGCGGTGGGCTGATCGACGGCGTTGCGCGCCTCGGGACGGTTGATAGTTACGATGGCGATTTCGCCCTCGATTGCGAACTCGACCAGACTCATCGAATGACCTCCCCGGCTTTAGTGCGATTGCCCAAAAGAACTTACCCTTTCAACATTTTGCTGGTCGAGGAGCAGAGATGCACGACGCCCGAATCCAAAGAGCGACGGCTCTGAAAGCCGCTATGCGCGAACACCTCCAGCATCTGGCGGTTGTCGCCGAGCACGTCGGCTTCGAACTGCGCGATCCCGTTTGCGGCGGCGATAAGGCTCAGATGTTCGAGCAGCACAGTGCCAATGCCGCGGCCCTGGAACTCGTCAAGAATTGCGAACGCGACCTCCGCGCGATGCGGATCGGAGCCGCAAATGTAGCGGCCGATGCCGATGAAACGTTCGCGCCCGTTCTCAGTCACGGTCGCGACCAGACCGACGTGATTGTGGAAGTCGAGTTCGGTTAGACGGTTGAGATCGTGCGGCGACAGATCGCGCTTGGCCCCCATGAAACGAAAGTAGACGGACTGTTCGCTCAGCCCCCTGAAATGCTGGTGCAGGCGTTCCTGATCGTCGGGGCGAATCGCGCGGATCCGGATCGCGGCGCCGTCGAGCATCGTGGCATCCACGCAATATTTCCGCGCGTCGCTGAGCATGTCGCGATCTCCTGATGGCAGCTCGCGCAACGACGGCGCGCGGGCCATCGTGACTCACGTCTTGTTGGGTTCGTCGGACTTGATGAACTTGAGCGACGCGGAATTCATGCAGTAGCGCAACCCGGTCGGCCGCGGACCATCGTCGAACACGTGCCCAAGATGCGCGTCGCATTTCGCGCACAACACCTCGGTCCGCTTCGTGAAAAATGAGCGATCGGTCTCCGTCGTGATGTTCTCCGGCGCGATCGGCTGATAGAAGCTCGGCCATCCCGTGCCGGATTCGAACTTGGTGTCCGAGCTGAACAGCGCGTTGCCGCAGCAGATGCATCGATACAGACCCTGGTCGTGATTCTCGGCGTACAGGTTTTGGAACGGCCGCTCGGTGCCCTTTTTGCGCGTGACCTCGTACTGCTCCGGGCTCAGCTCTTTGCGCCATTCCTCGTCCGTCTTGACAACTTTATCTTCCATCACGAGTCCCTTTCTTTGGCCGGAATCGGTGAACTCTACTATCGATACTTTGACTACGCCCGGCGCGTCCGAATCCGGCGAATTACCGGATGCATCGGATGTGGCGGCGATTTCAGCGTAACCGAATGCGATGATCGCCGGTACCGCGGCGATCGCGGCGATGAACACTCGCCGCCCGATCAGACGCTCGTTGCGCCCAGCGGAATTATTCCCGGCTTCAGCCAACTTTCGACCCGCGGTCTTGATCATTGCATATTAGACAGCGGCTTCGAAGGCCGCGCGCTTCCCCACGCGGCGTAATCGGGCTATGCCAAAGTGGGTATTTTCTCGATCTCATCGACAAGCCGGCGCGCAGCTTCCCACGTATCGTACCGCCCCTGCAGCCTGATCCAAATTCCCGGGCCGTTGCCGCATAGCTTGCCCAGGCGAACGGCCATCTCGGAGCTGATAGAGATGTCGCCGGCCATCACGCGGTGTAAAGTCTGACGACTCACGCCGAGCAGAGTGGCAATCTCACCAATCGTCCGATGACGCCGCAGTTCAGGCATCACCTCTTCGGCAAAAATAATACCGGGATGAATCGGCCTGCGGGCGGCTAGCTTCTTGCGATCGGCGGCATACTCCGGCTTCATTTCCCAAAAATCCTCAGCACTAGGATTAACCCTAGAGTTATTTTGGCGTCTCAGTGGTACTGTTCCAAATCGACCAGCAAAGCGTCGCCATTCTCAAACTGAAAAGTAATCCGCCACGGACCATTGACCGCCATTGCATATCGTGGCGGCTTCGTGTGCAGCCGATGGGTTCCGAATCCGGGCCCTGACAAGTCACTCAAATTCTCGGCTTCATCCAGGACTTCGAGTAAGTTCGCGCATCGCTTCCGCAATTGAGGCGGAACCGCCGCACTGCGTCCTGTCTCGAACAGGTCTTTGAGCGCCTTGTGTCGGAAGCTCCGGATCACTAATCGCACTGTAGCATACTATGCGACATAATGTCAGCGACATAATGTCAATCGCAGTGCAACATCCGGCAAGAAAATAACCGGGCTCCAGGGGAACGAAGGCAAACCGCTAGATCGAATAGACGAACAGCTTCTGTTCCCTGGGTCTGAGAAAAACGTTCGCGCCCGGCTCCAGATGCAGCGCCTGGTAGCGATCGTGATCGATCTCGACCTGCACCAGGTCGCCCCACTCGGCGACCAACTCGATCTTGACCTGCGGACCGGCCGGGTTGATCGACTTCACGGTCGCAGGGAAGGTCTGCTTGCCGTTGGGCTGCATCACGATTTCCAGCAGATGCGGCCGCACGTAGAGGATCGCCTTGCCGGTCTCGGGATGCGCATGGGCGTGGGTATTTTCGAGTTCGACGGCAGTATCGCCGAGAAACACGCGGCCGTTCTCGATTCGGCCGTGGAACAGGTTCACGTTACCCAGGAAGTTGTAAACGAAAGCGTTGGCGGGATGGTGATAGACTTCCTCGGCCGTGCCGATCTGCTCGATGCGCCCCTGGTTCATCACCACGATCCGGTTGGCGAGTTCCAGCGCCTCTTCCTGATCGTGAGTGACGAAGACGCTGGTTATCTTGATCTCGTCGTGCAGCCGCCGCAGCCATCGGCGCAGTTCCTGCCGCACCTTGGCGTCGAGCGCGCCGAACGGCTCGTCGAGCAGCAGAACTTTTGGCTCCACGGCCAGCGTGCGCGCGAGCGCGACGCGCTGGCGCTGCCCGCCGGAGAGCTGCGAGGGGTAGCGATCGGCAAGAAAATCAAGCTGCACGAGTTTCAGCAGCTCATGCACGCGCCGCGCGATCACGGCCTCGGCGGGGCGCGCGCGCCGCGGCAGCACGCGCAGCCCGAAGGCGACGTTTTCGAAGACCGTCATGTGGCGAAACAGCGCATAGTGCTGAAATACGAACCCGACCTTGCGCTCGCGAACAGCGACGCCGCTGGCGTCCTCGCCATGGAACAGCACCTCGCCGGCGTCCGGCGTTTCCAGCCCGGCGATTATCCTGAGCAGCGTGGTCTTGCCCGACCCCGACAAACCCAGCAGCGCGACCAGCTCGCCGGTTTCGATATGCAGGTTGATATTGTCAACCGCAACGAAGTCGCCGAACTTCTTGGTTATGTTTCTGAGCTCGATACTCACGGCGCAACTTTGACCGTCAGGCCGTCGTGCGCCTGCTTTACGGGAACCACCCGGCGCTCCAGGAAACGCCTGGCGATGAGCGTCGCGATCGCAAGCAGGGTAAGCAGCGACGAGACCGCAAACGCGGCCACGAACTGGTAATCATCGTAAAGAATCTCGACGTACAGCGGCATCGTGATCGTGTGCCCGCGGATATGCCCCGAAACCACCGAGACCGCGCCGAACTCGCCCATCGCGCGCGCGTTGCACAACACCAGCCCGTAAAGCAGCCCCCATTTGACGTTGGGGATCGTCACCCGAAAAAACATTTGCCATCCGCCGGCGCCCAGCACGATCGCGGCTTCTTCCTCCTCGCTGCCGACCGCCTGCATGATCGGGATGAGCTCGCGCGCGGCCAGCGGAAATGTGACGAAGATTGTCGCGAGCACGATTCCCGGCTCCGCAAAGATCACCCTGACGCCGTGATCCGCAAGGAAGGCGCCCAGCGGCGCGCGCACCCCGAGCAGCAGCACGAACAGCATCCCCGCGATGACCGGTGAGACCGAGAACGGTATGTCGATCAGCGTCAGCAGAGTTTGCTTGCCGGGAAAATCGAAGCGCGCGATCGCCCATGATGCGGCGATTCCGAAGGTAACGTTGAGCGGCACTGCGATCGCGGCGGTCATCAGCGTCAGCCGAATTGCGGCGCGGGCCTCAGGATCGGCGATTGCGGCAAAGTAAGCGCCGACGCCCTTGCGCAGCGCCTCGGCGAAAACCGCGAGCACCGGGATGAAAATAAACAGCGCCAGGAACACCAGCGCGATCGCGATCAGCGCGAGCCTGACCATCGGCGGATCCGCCGTCCCGGGTCTTTTCGGTTCGCGTTGCGGCTGGCCGCCCATCTGCACCCTCAAGCCGCCAGGCGGCGGCTGCTCCACCTTTGCAGCAGGTTGATGCCGAGCAGAATCACGAACGACGCCGTCAGCATCACCACCGCGATCGCCGTCGCGCCGGCGTAATCGAATTGCTCGAGCTTGCTCATGATCAGCAGCGGCACCACTTCGGTACGCATCGGCATGTTGCCTGAAATGAACACGACCGAGCCGTATTCACCGAGCGCGCGCGCGAACGCAAGTGCGAATCCAGTCAGCAGCGCGGGAATCAGCGCGGGCGCGATCACCAATACGAACGTCTGTAAGCGGCTTGCGCCGAGCGTCGCCGCCGCCTCCTCGTATTCCTGATCGAGATCCTCGAGCACCGGCTCGATGGTGCGAACCACGAACGGCAGCCCGACGAAAGCAAGCGCGACTACCACTCCGAGCGGAGCGTACGCGACTTTTATTCCAAGCGGCGCGAGGTACCGCCCAATCCATCCGTTGCCCGCATAAATCGCGGTGAGAGTGATTCCCGCCACCGAAGTCGGCAGCGCGAACGGCAGATCGACCATCACGTCAATCAGCATCTTCCCGGGAAATTCATAGCGCACCAAGCTCCACGCCACGATGAACCCGAACACCGAGTTAACCGAAGCTCCCGCCACCGAGGCGCCGAAGCTCAGCCGGTAGGCCGCAATGGTGCGCGGGCTTGCGACCGCGGCCCAGAACTGCGGCCAGGTCAGAGTGAAAGTCTTGAAGAAGATCGTCGAGATCGGAATCAGCACGACGATTCCGAGGTACGCCAGGGTGAAGCCCAGCGTCAGGCCGAATCCCGGCAGCACGTTGTTGCGTCTCGTCGCCATCTCTTTGCGTTCCTAATTTCCCGGTTGATAGATCTTGTCGAATACGCCGCCGTCGGCGAAAAACTTGGGCTGCGCCTTTTTCCATCCGCCAAAATCCGAATCGATCGTCAGCAGGCTCATGCCTGGAAATTGACTCGCATACTTCGCGGCGACGGCCTTGTCGCGCGGACGGAAAAAATTCTGCGCGATTATTTCCTGGGCCGCGGGCGCGTACAGGAACTCCAGATATGCCTTGGAGATGGCGGCCGTGCCGCGACGGCCGTCCACCTTGTCCACCCACGCGACGGGAGGTTCGGCCAGGATGCTGACCGACGGATACACGATCTCGAACTGGTCGGCGCCAAATTGCTTGATCGCCATCCGCGCCTCGTTTTCCCACGCGATCAGCACGTCGCCGATTTCGCGCTCGACGAAAGTGGTCGTCGAGCCGCGCGCACCGGAATCGAGCACCGGCACGTTTTTGTAAAGCGCGCCGGCGAACGCCGCCGCCTTTTTCTCGTCGCCGCCGTTGCGTTTGAGCGCGTACCCCCACGCGGCCAGGAAATTCCATCGCGCGCCGCCCGAGGTCTTCGGATTGGGCGTGATTACCGAGACGCCCGGTTTTACCAGGTCATCCCAGTCGTGGATCTTTTTCGGATTTCCCTTGCGCACCACCAGCACGATGGTCGAAGTGTAGGGACAACTGTTGTCGGGCAGCCGCGATTGCCAGTTCGACGGGAGCAGGTTCGCCTTCTCGGCGATCGCATCGATATCGCCAGCGAGGGCGAGCGTCACCACGTCGGCATCCAGACCGTCGATTACCGCGCGGGCCTGCTTGCCCGAGCCGCCGTTCGATTGGTAGACGGTGACGTCGTGGCCGGTCTTCGCTTTCCAATCCTTCGCGAACCGGGCGTTGATCGATTGGTAAAGTTCGCGGGTCGGATCGTACGATGCGTTGAGGATTGTGACTTGAGTTCCGCGCGCAGCGCCCACGCCGAGGGCAACGCTTGCCGCGACCGCGATGGCGGCGAGGGTATGGGTCAATTTCAGTCTGCGACCAAACATTCCTTGCCGTTGCTCAGAACGAAATCTGCAGTTGCGACTCGAAGACGCTTTCGTCCGGCCGGTCCTTGACCGCGCCCGGCACACCGGCGCCCGCGTCGAAGAACGTGCGCGCGTAGTCGAACTGCCATTTAGTGTTGGAGCTCAGATACCAGTTGAGACCCAGCGCGTACTCGGTCGCAGTCTTCGCGGACACGGTCGGATCGGCGAAACCCAGTTTGAACTGGCGGGAATCCGTGGCGAGGTTGCTGAGTCTGGCGGCCAACTCCCATCCGCCCCACCATCCGATCCGCGGGTCGAACGGATGAGTCGGCTTGACCCACCCGTAGGACGCGTCTTCGCCCGTCAACAGGTAGGAGCCCTGCACCATGTAGCCGTCGTCGCTGAAGCTGTCGGTGTCGTTGATTTGCCTTATGGACGGGCCGCCCTTCCCGACTGTAACGAACCTGTTCAGCGAGTGCTGATCCGACGCGTATTCGCCTAACAACCCGAAGCTGCGCCAGTAGTAGTAGGCCTGCGGCTCGAGGCGCGTGCGCAATCCTGACGCCGTCACGCCCTTGGTGTAGGAGAACCAGGTGCTCTGGCCGTAGGTCTTGTAGGACGAGGTCGTGCTGCCGCGCTCATCGCCATAAGACGCGGCGAAACCGAACCCAAGCCCCTTGAGCCATTCGTTTTCGCTGAGTTCGAACGGCGTCGTGAAGACGCGGCCGACGAAGTCCTTGCCGTCGTTGTTGTCAATGTCAACCGTATCCGACGCGGTGTTGTTCGGCACTCCGTTCATCAGCGCGGCGTCATAGAAGACGCGGCCGTCCAGAAGTCCGCCGTGCAGGTCGAAGCCAGTGTCGCGGTTCGGGACCAAATTCTGGATCTCCGAACGTTCGCTGAATTCCAGGTCGCGATCCGACTGTAGGCGCTCGATATCCAGCGGCGCCTTGTACTTCCCGGCCCTCAGGCTGGCAAAATCGAAATAGGTGATATTGAGGTAGGTGTCTTGCAGTACGACCTTGCCCTGGCCGAAGTCGGGCGTGATGTTGAAGTTGTAGTACTTCGCAAGCGAGCCGGTGACAATCGGGCGCACTCGGTTCAGGAAGAATGTGCTGCCGACGTCCTTATCGCTGCCGCTGGTGAAGAAGCGGCCGTCGCCCTGGAAGATTCCGCCGAAACCGATATTGTAGTCGTGGTTGGGCGAAGAGAGCGAGAATCCCTCGTCGCCCACCTTGGCGATCGGCATCTCGAGCGCCTTTCGCTGCTGGGTCCCCTCCTGAACTTCGAGTTTGCGGTCGATGACCTTCACTTTTTGGTCAAGCCCTTCCAGCGTGTCGACTCTCTGCTCGAGTTGCTTCACTTCCTTCTTGAGCAATTCGATTTCCTGATCTCTCGGATCGGTGGACGGCTTCGACTGCGCATGCGCCGCCTCGGCGGGGATAAACACCCCGGTGATTGCCGCCGCCAGCAGGACTGGCAGGATCGGCAAAGTGCATTTTCTCATCTCGAAAGCCCCTCATCGTCTTGGGAACTTCCGGATGACCGGTCAGCTCGCGGTTGTGAGTGACGGCTCTATTCATGGCGCACCGGATCCTTCCCTGGTCCGGGCTCCTCCCTGAATTTTCGATGGTCGTTGACAATTCATTTCGATCGGCGACTGCCGTTACCCACGACCGGGCTTGTCGAAGCGAAATTTCTCTTTGCGCTCGATTTGCACGACTCGCGAGTCCTGGATTACGACCTCTACCGAGCCGAAACGCACGCCGCTGATGGCGCTTGCGATGCGCCGCAGAATCTCGTCGCCTGGCTCGGGCTCGGGCTGAACCTCGCGCCGGCCGGAAAGAATTGATTCGGCTTTCATCCTTTATCCCATTGGGTGACTAGACTAAGCCCAAAAAAAAGAGCGCGCCTGGTTTCAAATCGCAAAACTCAACGATTCCTTGCCGGTCACTACCGCCTCGACGTGCTTGAGCATGTCGGCCAGCGAAGTCGAGTCCATTATCTTCGCGGTCGCGTCGCGGACTTCCTTCATCACAAATCTAATTGCACAGGTGCGCTCGTCGCGGCATTCACGGCATCGCATGTATGCCATCTTGCTGACGCATGGCAATGGTGCGATTGGCCCGTCCAGTAAGCGTACTATTTGCCCAACGCTGATCAGCTGAGGATCGCGGCGAAGAAAATATCCGCCGCCCTTACCCTTCTTGCTCTGGAGGAGTCCCTGGTTCTTGAGTTCGAGCAGGATCAGTTCCAGAAACTTGCGCGGAATATCTTCGCGCTGGGCCAAATCAGAAATGAGCACGGGTCCCTGACCGTATTCCTTGGCCAATACCATCATCGCCTTGAGTGCGTATTTCGACTTTTTCGAAAGCATCTTATCGACCGTTTACTCGATAGGGTCGCTAGATTAAAGATTGAGACTAATTCAGTCAAGAGCCTCTGAATAAAAATATTTAGACGCTGCCGGACAGAACATTTCTGCTTCGCTTCAGCGCGCCTTGTCCTTCAGCCGAGCGTACTTGTCGAGCATCGGGAGCACGGTATCGCGCGGGGCGGGGCGCAGCGCGAAAATCAGCCGATCGAGGCCAAGGTCGAGGAATGTTTTGATGTGTTCCTCGTTTGAACCGACGCCAAACATCGAGACGGGAAGTTTCTTGCGGCCGGCCTTCGTCCCCGCTTCGGCAAGCGCTTTCAGGTTGGCGGCGAGATCGTAACGCGGCATATTGATCGGCATCCATCCGTCGCAATACTCGGCGACGCGATCGAACGTCCTGGGCGATTGCGAACCGAGGATAATCGGCGGCCCACCCGCCTGCACCGGTTTGGGAAACGACCAAATCGGATCGAAGTTCACGAACTCGCCGTGAAACTCGGCCGCCTCCCTGGTCCATATTTGGCGCATCGCGAGAACTTTTTCCTTGACGATTTTCCACCGCCGCTTGAACACCGCGCCATGATTCTCCATTTCCTCGACGTTCCAGCCCGCGCCGATGCCGAAGATCACGCGGCCGCCCGAAATCATGTCGAGCGACGCCACTTCCTTGGCGAGCGTGATCGGATCGCGCTCGACCACCAGGCATACACCGGTGCCGAGTTTGAGTTTTTTGGTTACCGCGGCCGCCGCGCCGAGCGCGACGAACGGATCGTGCGTATGCCAGTACTCTTTTGGCAATTCGGTTCCGCCGGGGAAGGGCGTCTTGCGCGACGCGGGTATGTGAGTGTGCTCGGGAAAGAACATCGACTCGAAGCCGCGTTCTTCAGCCGCGAGCGCAAGTTCGATCGGCTGGATTGCGTAGTCAGTCGGGAACATCGAGATTCCGAATTCGGTCATGGCGATTCCTCCCGGATCAGGCGGCAAGGGGGCTTCGTCCGCGCCGCGTACAGTTTCATAGCACAACTGATGGGCGAAGCATTCGCGCGCGCTGCGACAATGCTAGTTCTGATGCGTCGGCGGCGATGCGCCTACGACGCGGAGCTTCGCGGTCGCGCCGGGAATGGAATCGCCTTTCATCGGCTCGTAGCGCCCGCCCAGATTGTCGGCCAGGAACTTTTCCATGCGGGCGGTGAAGTCGAGCCGGTTTTCGGGCCGCACGAAGCCGTGGCCTTCGTCGGCATATAAGACGTACGCCGCGCTCCCGTGATGCCTGGCGATCGCATCGACGATCTGCTCGGCTTCGGCCTGCTTCACGCGTGGATCGTTTGCGCCCTGGCCTATCAGCATCGGGATTTTTATTTTGTCGGCGGAGAACAGCGGCGACGCCGCGGTCAGCAGCTCCTTGTCCTTGGGATCGCCGGGATTCCCAACCCTGGTGAAGAACAGCGAACGCGCGACTTCCCAATACGGCGGAAATGACTCCAACAACGTGAACAGATTCGACGGGCCGCATTCGTCCACGGCGCATCGATACAGCTCGGGCGTGAAAGCCGCCCCGGCCAGCGCCGCGTAGCCGCCGTACGAACCGCCGAATATCGCGACTCGCTTCGGATCGGCAATCGCTTGATCCACGGCCCACTTGACGCCGTCGCTCAGGTCGCTCTGCATCTTGAGGCCCCATTGGCGGTCGCCGGCGTGCAGATACTTCTTTCCGAATCCGGTCGAGCCGCGAAAGTTTATCTGCAGCACGGCGTAGCCCCGGTTCGCCAGCAGTTGGATGTAGGGATTGAAGCCCCAACTGTCGCGCGCCCACGGTCCGCCGTGCACCGCGAGCACAAGCGGGAGATTCTTTGGCGGCGCGCCGACTGGAAGCGTGAGGTAACCGTTGATTTTCATTCCGTCGCGGGCGGCGAATTCAACCGGCTTCATCGCAGCGAGCGGCGCGTCGTCGAGTTTGGGCTGGGTGCTGAACAGAAAGGTCGCTTTCCTTGCCGCGCGATCCCACGAGTAGTAGCGCGCCGGCGCACGGTCGCTTACGAACGAGACGAGCCACGTGTGGTCGGCGAGGTCGCGGTCAACGACGGTGAAATCTCCGGTGGTGATTTTCGCGATCGCGTCGAAGTCGGCCTGAACCGACGGATCGACCACGGTCCAGTGCATCCGGCCGGGGTCGAACGCGGCTGCCTGCACGACGTGACGGGTCGGCTGAATCATCGCGTCGCTCAGGTCCGCATCGTCGCTGTGCGCGACAACCGTTTCCATCCCCGACGCGATCTCATGGCGCACCAGGCGAGCGGTGTCCGTCCCGATCGAACTGCTGAGAAAGATCGATTGCCCGTCCAGGCTTAAGTCCAGCGCCGCCAGGTTGTCTTCCATCGCGGCTTTCATCAAAGTGCGCCACGGACCAGCCGCGCTGTCGCGAATCCGAAGCTCGGTGCCGCCGTCCGGGGTCGTGACCGTGGCCGCGCGCACGATCAGGTCGTCGTCGGCCAGCCATCCCGCAACGTCGCCGGGGTTTTGGGTATCGAGTTCGACGGCGCCGGTGCGCAGGTCGATTCGATAGACGTCCATCAATTTGCGGTTCCGTAGATTGAGGGCAACCAGTATCCGGCCGGGAAATTTCGGACTGGACGCGACGACCCCGGAGCGCACGCCCTCCCAAGGCGTCAAATCGCGGATGTTGTGCGAATCGAGATCGACGGCGAACAGGTGGAAGTTTTCGTCGCCGGCGGCGTCCTGTGCGTAGAGGATCGTTTTCGAATCGAACGCCCATCCGTAGGATTGGATTCCACGGCGCTTGTCGGCGGTGACGACGCGCGCGTCATGCTGGCCGACGGTTCGCACCCACACCTGCAGGATTTCGTGCTCATCGGGAGCAAGCCATGCCAGCCGTTTGCCATCGGGCGCGATATGCGGATTGGCGCGCTCGGGATTGCCGAGCAGAGTGTCGCGCGGAATCAGCGGTGGCGACTGGGCGAAGCTGGCGGGCGGGGAAATTGCCGAAGTCATCGTGAGGACCGCAGTTATCAGTGAAACCTTCCACGCGAATCCGAACATCGATCACAAGGATGACAGAAAAAATCGCGGAATGAAGGGTGCACAGGCATTGCCTGCATCCTTACCGGCCGGCGGTGGCCCGGCGGGTCAGCTACTTATCCGCTGCTCGACGCTCCTAGTCGCAGGAATTGCCCTCTTATATGATCGATGCGCCAGGCGGCGTTCCCTGGCAACTAAAAAGGAGAAGCCATCAAATGAAGGTCGTTGTCGATCTGAAACTGTGCGAGGGAAACACGAAATGCCAGCAGACGGCGCCGGAAGTGTTCGAGGTGCGAGACGACGACAAGAGCCATCTGTTGATCGACAGTCCGCCCGAGCGTATGCGCGAAAAGGTCAAGCTTGCGGCGCGGCTGTGTCCCCGCCAGGCCATTACGGTCAGCGACGAGTAGCGGCCCGACAGGCCGGAATGCAGACTCGAGACGGAAATCGCGGGATCGCGGAGACACTTTTCAATGGAAACTGAGAACGCACTGTCGCTGGAATCGTTGAACATCATTGGACCCGACCATTACGCGAAAAACGGCTATCCGCATCGCGAGTGGACGTATCTGCGCAAGCACAAACCGGTTTTCTGGTGCGAGTACCCAAAGACCGATCCATTTTGGGCGATCACCAAACACGCCGACATCATTCAGATTTCCAAGCAGCCGCGACTGTTCCTCAACGGTCCCCGCTTGCTGGTGTTTGTCAACGAGAACGGGATCGAGCGCGGTCCGACGCCGCCGTTCCGCCATCTGCTCGACATGGATCCACCGGAACACGGGGAATATCGCGCGGTTGTCAGCCGCCATTTCACGCCGCGCCAGGTGCGTCCGATGCAGCCTGAAATCGAGAGCATCACGCGACAGGTGCTCGACGACGTGACCGGGCGCGACCAGTGCGACTTCGTCACCGACGTATCGTCGAAGATTCCACTGGCCGTCATCGCCGAGTTGCTGGGTGTTCCGCATAAAGATTGGGAACAACTCTTCAGATGGACCAACGAGACGATCGGCGGCGGCGACCCCGAGTTCCAGGCGGGAACGACCGCGCAGGAGACGATGGATCGTTCGCGGCTGGGCCTGTTCCAGTATTTCACCGACATGGTGGTGGACCGGATGAAGCACCCGACCAACGACATCACCAGCGTCGTCGCCAACGGCAAGGTCAACGGCCAGCCGATACCGCAGTTCGAGATGCTGTCGTACTATTTCCTGCTGGTCGTGGCCGGCAACGAGACCACACGCAACGCGACCACCGGCGGTCTGCAAGCTTTCATCGAGCATCCGGACCAGTGGCAAAAACTCAAGCGCAATCCCGCCTTGATCGACTCGGCGGTCGAAGAGATCGTGCGCTGGACATCACCGGTTATTCAGTTCGCGCGGACCGCGACCGAAGATACGGTGATTCGCGGCCAGAAAATCAAAGCTGGCGAATCGGTATGCCTGTTTTATCCGTCGGCGAACCGCGATGAAGAAGTTTTCGCGGAGCCTTTCAAGTTCGACATCAGCCGCGATCCGAATCCGCAGATCGCATTCGGCATCGGCCAGCATTCCTGTCTCGGCGCCAACCTGGCGCGGCTCGAACTGAAGGTGATTTTCAGCCAACTGGCGCAGCGCCTCGATCACGCCGAACTCGCCGGTCCTGTTGACCGGCTGCGCTCGAGCTTCGTCGGCGGAATCAAGCACATGCCGATCCGCATGAAGATGACGCCGGCGGCTGCCCCAGCCTGAGGCCGCGTCTGAGCCAAGCGAAGAATCCTGTTGTTCGATCTTGCGTGAGTGCGCCGCGCGACTGGGCTCTCAGTCGGGGCTCGATCCCGCACGCAGGCGCGCAAGATCGTAGTCGCGCAGCTGATCGATTCTATCCACCGTGACGTCGGGCGCCGGGTACTTGGCCGTCTCCTTCGCATCGGCGGCGTAATGCCCCTGCCGGGGGAACACCGTCGTCACGCGCGCGCCCCACGCCTTCTTGAACGCGTCCAGGATTCGCACCTTGTCATCGATCAGCACGTAATGGTCGGCAGGATAGCGGGCCCTCACGTCGTCGAGTTCCTGTTCCTTGTGGATGTAAATCATCACCTTTTCATCAACGGCTTCGCGCAGTCCCGACCGCTCGATCTTGAGCGGCTGAAAGACCATGTCGCCATCGGACAGGATCGCCGTCTCGCCGTATTGTTGGAATTGTTCAATCACGTCGAGCGAGCACGGGAACAGCCGGTTCGCGAAATGGTAGTTCATCAGGAAGTACGACACCGCGATGATTCCGAAGTCGCGCGGATGATTGACCCGATAGCGTTGCAGCGCGCCGAGATAGTCCGCGTAGCCGAGCTCGGTGCGCAACTGCTCGAAATATTCCCAGTAGTGCTGCTGTTGGTCGTAACCGATGTCACGCTCGAGATTGCGCTTCATGTCGGCAACGATGCGATCGTTGTCGATGAGGGTGTTATCGACGTCAAACAAAAAAACAACATGTTCTGCGGCCATCGGTCTGAAGGTCCTCCGCCGACAATGATTGCGATTATTGGCCTTGAAGCCAAACGGATTAGTTGTCCGCCGTGACCGGCGGACTGACTAATTTACGGAAGGAATCGGCGGGGCGCCGTGCGCGCTCGATTATTCGAGTCGCGAATGAATATAGGCCGCTGCGCGCGAGCCCCGGGAGTCAGACGGCTGCGGTCATCTATCTCCCGGTTCACGCAAGACGCGGCTGATCCGAGCCATCAGTTCGCCCGAGTTGAAGGGCTTGGTGATGTAGTCATCGGCGCCGAGCGAGAAACCCTTAACCACTTCAGCTTCGTCGCGATGCGCGCTGACCAGGATTACCGGCATACTCCTGGTCGCCGAATCGCTGCGCAGAGCGGTCAGCGCTTCGAACCCGTCCATATTCGGCATCGCCACGTCCAGCAGCACCAGGTCGGGTTTTTTCTTACGGGCAATATCAAATGCCTGCTCACCGTCGCGGGCGATATCACACTCGAAATTAAAGTGCTTCAGGATCGTTGAGATCATGACGACGGTGGTCGCGTCGTCATCGGCCAGTACTATGCGCCGGGCGCCGTTTCGAGCTGAGGATTGAATCGCAACTGCCGCGCTCTCGACGAATCTGAGGATGCGGAAGGCCCTGAGCAACAATTCCTCTGGCTGGCACGGGCGCGTCATGAAGTCGCGGTTGAGGTCGGCGACCGCTGCGAATCGCGCCGCGACTTCCTCGTACGTGCCGATGATGACCGCCGGCTTGCGGCTGCGCGCGATCATCTCGATCGGGGACGGTTGGTCGCCAATGCCGATGGCCGAAGCGTTGATGAAGCAAGCGTCGAAAGGAGAAAAGGAGTTGAGCCCGGGAATATTCGGCACCGCTCCGACCACGTGGCCGAATCCACGGGCGGTCCCCAACGCCACGATGATCGAATCCGCCTCGGGCGTTTCGAATCCCATCAAGGCGAATCTCCTGCCAGCTATAGATTGTTTGATGATCTGGTCCATGGGGGACTGGTGCTCCTTGCTGCCGAAAAAATGCCGAACAGTCGAACTGCCAGGCGCCAACGCACTCCGCCAGGCGGGATTGACCCTGCGCTGATACGCAATGTGCGTGCCTTGCGGCGATGACACGCAAAGGCGCAGATAGCGCAGAGCTGTGGCCAGACTACGTCGCTGAGGGGCCGTACGAGGTCAACGACTGACCGAAGCCGAGAGAGCCATGTCGCGCTTTGGGACATGATGAGACGGCGGCCTCGCTTGTCGCGGCCGGAATGCTCGCCTTGACACTGGCGGTCCGGTTGCGCGAAACGGATACACTATGAGCGAGAAAGCCAGCGTCCTGAGCCCTTCGGCGCTATGGCGACAGCTGGGGTTGGCGCGCCACAACTGGCCCGGCAGATTTACCGTTCTGCTCGCGACGATTCTGCTGCTGCTCGTGTCGCAGCCGATTTTCTCGGCTCACGCCTTCGCGCAGATTTTTGCGACCGCGACGATATCGCTTGTGCTGCTGTCCGCTCTTTATGCATTTCGCACGACCAAGACCTACTTCACGATTGCGCTAATCCTGATGGTGCCTGCGATCGGAAGCCGATTGGCGCTGCAATTCACGGTGAATCCAACGCTCGAGATGGCCGGCGCGGTCTCTTCGTGTCTGTTCCTGACCGTGACCGTCTTTGCCCTGGTATCCAGGCTGTTCACGGTAAAGAGCGTTTCCTTCGACATTATAAGCGCCGCAATTTGCGCCTACCTGCTGATTGGCGTCGCGTGGGCCTATGCCTTCGCATTCATCGAATTGCGGTATCCCGGTTCGTTCAGCTCCGCACTCATTCAGAAGCCGACGGGCAACATGTCGCCGCTCGTCGCCTCGGTTCACACCTTCGTTTACTACAGCTTTGTGTGCCTGACGACGACGGGTTTCGGAGATGTCCTGCCGGTCTCCGAGGGCGCCCGCAGCCTCTCGGTGATGGAGGCGGTGTTCGGCCAATTGTATATGGCTATTCTGATCGCGCGGCTGGTCGGTCTCGAGATCGCTCAATCGATGAAAGAGGAGCGTTAGCCGGATGTCCGGACTTTATTTCGAAGAATTCGAAGTCGGACGGGTATTCAAGCACGCGATCACGCGTACGATTACGGAAACTGACAATCTGATCTTTTGCGCGCTCACAAGCTCAAGTCCCTGCGCAAACCCGCCAAACTGCCCGGCTTCGAGCTGGTCGATCGCTCTTGCGGCGAGGTACTACTGAATCCTGTTTCTTAGGAGAGAGAAAAGCCGCGCCACGGCCGCCTATGAATAGTTCACTGCCGCGCGGGGTGCGCATTCTCCAGTCGCGCTGAAGCCGGGCTGGAGATAGACCGTCCGGCTTGCGCACCCAAAGCCACTTGACCTTTACAGCCTCCACGTCCGAAGGTAGGGTTGCTCCGTCGGGAATCGATGAGCAGTCCTTGAGCCAGCGACCAAAGAGGCGAGCGGGCAATGGGCGTTGAGCAGTATCGGCACCCCGAAGCGCTGGCATCGACGCAGTGGCTGGCCGATCACCTCGGCGATTCCTCCGTTCGTGTGCTGGATGCACGCTATGACGTCAGGGCGACCTCCGCTGGGTCAATGGAGGCCGTCTCGGGGCGCGAGGCCCACGGCCAGGGTCACATTCCGGGGGCGGCATTCCTGGACGTGATGGCCGACCTCGCTGATCCCGACGATCCACTTACCATATTGTCGCCCGAGCGCTTCGAGGCTCTCATGAGTCGTCTCGGGGTCTCCAATGATACGACGGTCGTGGTGTACGATGACCGCGGCGGGACGTGGGCAGCCCGCCTCTGGTGGGCGCTGCGCTACTACGGCCACGACGCGGTCAAGCTGCTCGACGGAGGGTTCACCCGTTGGGAAGCGCAAGGGCGTCCAGTAGAGCGACGGGCACCCGATCCCAAGCCGGCGACGTTTCGGGCGCGTGTCCGTCCAGAGTTGCGCGTCAACGCAGATGAGGTGATGCAGGCAATCGGACATCCTGATGTCTGCATCGTCGATGCGCTGCCTGAGGTCTTCTTCTCGGGACGGGCGCGCCTCTACCGGACCCACCGGGCGGGTCACATCCCGACGGCGCACAACGTGCCGGCACCGGCCAACCTCGATGCCGCCAGCCAGACCCTGTTGCCGGCCTCCGAACTGGCGCAACTCTGGCAGCCGCTGGGACTCGAAGCGGGCCGGCGGGTGATCACCTATTGCGGCGGTGGTGTATTTGCGTCGTTCGCCCTTTTTGCGCTCTATGTCCTCGGCCACGAGAACGCCGCCCTCTATGACGCGTCGTGGATGGAGTGGGGCGCCGACCCGGAGCGGCCGGTCGAGGCCGGATCGCGCGGCAGCAAATAGGTTAAGTTCGGCCATATCGGCCATAAGGAGTCAGTGATGGCGCGAGTAAGACTGTTGAATCCCGATCAGGCCGAGGGCCGCCGCCGAGAGGTCTTCGACAGGGTCAAGGCCTACTACAAGATGGTTCCTGGGCTCCAAAAGGCGCTGAATTACCTGCCGGAAACAACGGACGCGCTGTGGACCTTGAGTCTGAGCACGGCGCGCGAGGGGAGCATCCGCGAGGAGCTGAAACGAGTCTTCTTTGCGGTCACGGCGTACGAGGTCGAATGTGAGTACTGCACCGCGGCCCACATGATCGCCCTGATGGGCAAGACGTGGAGCCATGCGGAGTGCCTGGATCTGATCAAGGGGAAGGCATCCCCGCGACTGACCGACAAGGAAAACGCGGCGGTGGACTTCGTGCGGGTCGTCGGGCGCCGGCCCGCTGCAGTCACCGACGAGATGACCGACAAGCTGCGCAACCATGGCTGGACCGACGCCGAGATCGTCGAGATCGTCGCCGCGGTGGCGCTGATGCGCTACACGAGCACGGTGGCGAGCGCCCTCGATGTACCCCTCGAAAAGGCGATGGAGGGCGTCGGCGTGAGCTGCGGGGTTCCGCTGAATAGGCTCGAATCCTGACGCGCCCGGGGCCCGCTCCTTCATCGCGGAATCCAGATGGGAGCGGCGCTGAACAGATGGTCAACGATACCTATCTGGTAGGCGAGGAACAGGCCGAAGCCGAAACTCAGAAGTCCCGTGCCGGTGATGAGGCCTTGATGGATCCGTGACGCTCGCCGCGACACGACCATGAACGGCGTGGCGATTGCGGTTGTGATGAGCCCCATTCCGATGATCGTACCGATGCAGAAAATCGCAAGGTAGAGCGTCGCCCATAGCGGTTGCGCAATCGCGCTCAGGACCAGCAACGCAATCGCGGCGCTGCCGGCGAGTCCATGGACGAGGCCCACCGCAAACGATCTGAGCAGCGGACGGCGCGCGGCGAACGGCGGCAATCGGTCGGCGGGGATGCGATGATCGTGATGCATCGCATCGCCGGTATTTTCCCGAGGACCAACGTGAACGTGCGGGTGCAAATGCACCGCGCCGCCGTGGGCGTGAGCGTGCGCATGGACGACCAGGCCGTCCTGCCCCGATGAACTCGCGCGCATCCGAGTCGCCGCTTTGCGAATCAAGCTTGCTGCCGCGCCGACGCCGAGCATAATCAGCACGACCGCGACCGCGAATTCCATTGCCAGTCCGAGCCGGGCCGGGATCGCAATTTTGAAAACTATGATGGCGGCGCCCACCAGCAGCACGGTCAGCGTGTGGCCGAGTCCCCATACGACACCGACCCGGGCCGCAACGACCAGGCGGCGTTCGCGGCTGAGAATGGTCGTGACCGCGATCACGTGATCGGGATCGGTAGCATGGCGCATCCCGAGCAGCAGTCCGAGGAGCGCGATTGCCAGCGGCGCGGCATTAGCAGGGAGCATCTGGTCGGTTCCTTCAGCCGTTCGATCCAATCGACAGTACACACATTATTCCGGGCGAAGTGCAACGACGGGAACCCGCGCTCAAACTTCGCCTGAGCGGAGATTTGCGGTATGTTCCCTTCAGTTAGGGTGATCAAAATGGAAATTTCGGCTTACAGCCGCGGGGGTGATGCGCCATACGCCGCGCGTCGTTGGTCCGCGATTGCAACCGGTGCAACCGCGATCCTCCTTGTCCTGTCGTGGCGAGGCGAATGCTGGGCCTACATCGACCCTAACGCGGGAGGATTCCTGTCACAAATCCTGGTCCCGCTCGCATCGATTTTCCTTTCGTTCCTCTTTTACTGCCGTAAGGAAATCAGACGGTTAGCCAAATCCGTCCGTGACCGATGGAAAAGAATCGATTCGCCCGGCGCCGCGCCCGAGGTTAGAAAGTAAATCGTGGGCCGGCGATGGTGGTTGCTGTTTCGCAGCCTCGCGGTGATAACCGTCCTTTTTCTCGCGCCGATTCTCGCCGTCCAGCTGCATCCGTGGTTCTATTTTCTCTCGAAGTGGGATGCGCTCGCCCAACTGGCACTGGAAATCTCGGCCATTCTTTTGCTGGAAGCTTTGGGCGCGACATTTCTCACTCTCGTTCTCTCCGGCGGCCGCGCGCTCAAGCTGTGGAGTGATCAGGCCGATGCTAATTGCGCGGGGTTCCTCGCCTTCGCAAGCTCGATCTTCTGCCTCCTTGCGCTAGTGGGCCCTCTGGGCGCTCCGATCGTGAACGTTAGCCTGAGCGCGGGGCTGATCCTCGCGGCAATCGCTCTGCTTAAGTTCTTCGGCTGGCAATCTGCTTTCGCGCTTTTCAACCGACTCAACCAATCAGCACAGATTGTACTGGCGGCCTGTCCGCTGCTGCTGATTCCCATGCTGGCCGGAGGCCTCGGCTGGCGCAGCTTCGATCCGATGCCGCAGGCGCAGCGGTTCACACCGAATCCCCAGGCCAAGCCTAACGTGGTATTGATCAGCTTCGATGCGCTGACCGCTCAGGACATGTCACTCTATGGCTACGGGCTGCCGACCACGCCGCGATTCGAGCGGCTCGCCCAGCGCAGTTACAACTTCGTCAACTTCGTCTCGACCTCGGATTTCACCACGCCGGCGGTCGCCTCGATGTTGACCGGCCAGTACCCGCTGACCAATCGGGTGTTCCAACTCAATGGGCACATCCCTCACCGCCTGCGCCAGCACAACCTTGCCTGGATACTGCGCCAGCACGGATATACGACTGCGGCAATCGTTACCAATCCAGCGGCCCATCCCCTGACTTTGCGGCTCGCGGATTCCTTTTCGAGCCTGCCTTGGCCTCCGGTGAACTCCTGGTTTTTTCCCGGAACCTTTCTGCTCCAATTGCGCCATGGCCTGCTGTCCGACGCCGCCAACGACCTCGCCGTCCTTGCGCTCAGGAATTTCGGTTCTCTTTTCGACCGATTCAACAAGGCGAGCTGGGTCGAACCGCGCGCGGTCTTTGCCTCTGCCCGGGACTTTATCCGCGGCGCGCGCACGCCCTACTTCCTGTGGATTCACCTGTACCCACCCCATGCCCCGTACATGACGGACGCCCGCTTTCGGGGCCGGTTTCTGCCGGGTTCCGAGTTCACCACTCAAGCGCAGTACTTTTTCCAAACACCCCCGCTGTACTATCCACCAGAGATGCAACACAAAGTCGACTTGCTGAGGCTGCGCTACGGCGAAAGTATCGCCGAGTGCGACAGTGCTTTGGGGGAGTTCCTTGACTGGATGGCGACCAGCCATCAAGACGCGAACACTGTCCTGGTGGTGACCGCCGATCATGGCGAGAACTTTTCCGGCGGCTGGTGGACCCACGAATCGCCGGATCTGCGTTATGCCGAAACCCACATTCCGCTGCTGATTTCGTTGCCGGGCCAGAGCCACAGCTACACCGAAACCGAAAACGGCGACCTCTCCGATGTCGCGCCCACGCTTCTTGCCGTGCTCGGAATCGCGAGACCGTCATGGATGGATGGCCATCCGCTCATTGGTGCGGCGCGGGCGCCGTCCCCGCCGCAACCCGCCATTTCGATGTATCTCGCCCAATCAAGTGCATTCAGCCGGCCCGAGGTCGGAACGATCGCCGCGAATTCCGGTCCCTATCATCTTGTGTTGTATTTTCCCTCAGGACGCACCGAGCTTTTCGATATCGCCCGTGACCCCGACGAAACGCGCTACGCCGCATTTACTCCTGGCGTGGCGATGGCGCTGGTCCAGGACATCAAGCGGCGCTTTTGCGATTCGCTCAATTGCGGGCCGCCGGTCTGCGGTCCATGAATTCGGGCGCCTGGTCACGGCCGGTATTCAATCTGAATCTCTCCGCATGGCGCAGTATCCGCAGCCGCCATCGCGAACCGATCGATCGCGCGCTGGAATTGCGCTTCCACCTGACCGGCAGCATGCTGTCGGCGCTGGGGATGCTCCAGCAGCGGTTGTACCGGCGCACCTTTGACCAACTCGATCTCAGGCCGCCGCTGTTCCTCGTGGGGCATTGGCGTAGCGGAACGACTCTGCTGCACGAGTTGCTCGCGCTCGACGAGTCCTTTGCTGCTCCGAGCACCTACGCTTGCTTCAATCCGCATCACTTTCTGCTCACGCGCCACCGCGCGCCCTCCACAAGACAACTCGCCCGGCCGACCGGCGACATGACCGTTTCAGGTTCCTCACCGCAGGAGGAAGAGTTCGCCCTGCTCTGCATGGGCGCGACCTCACCATATGAGGCGTTCGTGTTTCCCTCCGCGCTCCATCAGTTCGAGGCCTTGTGCGATCCCGACCGTTTCGGGCGGGCACAGCAGCAAAAATGGAACGACGCGATTACGTGGATATTGAAAGCGACAGCGTACCTGTGCGGCGCGGACAAGCGGTTGCTGGTCAAATCTCCGGCCAACTCGTTTCGAATTCCGAGGCTCAGCATTCTCTTTCCCGGCGCAATGTTCATTCGGCTGGTACGCGAGCCATGCGCTGTTTTTGCTTCTACGCTGAAGCTCTGGCAGGGCATGTGGGAGCGCTATGCACTGGCCGCACCGCTCGCGCAGGAGATGTTGATCGAGCGGATTTTGGAAACGCGGCTGGCGTTGGAACGAAGGCTAAAAAGCTCGCTGCGGAATTTGCCGGCGGACAGGGCTGTGACCATCCGCTACGAGGAAGTGGTTGCCGACCCGTGCGGTACAATTGAGCGTTTGTACGAACGACTGGCGCTCGGCGATCCGTCCTCTCTGTTGCCCAAGGTGAGCGCGTATATGGCGCAACATCCGCGCTCCACGACAGGTTCAGGCGAAGATTGGCGCCAGCTGGTAGAAGCTCGCTGGCCTGAACTGTTCGACGAATTCGGTTACGCGCCGGGCTAACCGCCACTGGTGGCTGGCGAGGGGATGGTGGAGGCGGGGGGAATTGAACCATTCACCCCATCGGGAGCGCCGAAACTATTTGATTTTCCTACACTCTCGATACGCCCAAAACGGGGAAAACGCGGCCTACTGGACCGTATCTGGAAC
This sequence comes from Candidatus Binatus sp., assembly GCF_036567905.1. Taxonomy (NCBI): domain Bacteria; phylum Candidatus Binatota; class Binatia (SeqCode); order Binatales (SeqCode); family Binataceae (SeqCode); genus Binatus (SeqCode); species Binatus sp. (SeqCode). The sequence goes on along the minus strand of NZ_DATCTO010000025.1, from coordinate 1,674 downwards.
ACACAAAAAAGGCGGCTCTTTCGAACCGCCTCGTACCTTATGCCACGTGCTCGCGCTCAATCTTCAAAATCTCGATTCCCTGTATCCTCCGGCTCTTGTATGCCCGTTTCCGATTCGAGGGCTTCGACGGCACCACGAATGCCTTTATCAAGCCCTGCTCGATCCGTCGGATCACCGTATCCCTGCTCACGCTCCAATGCGACGCTATTGCGTCAATCGAGTACCACCTCTCAGGGTCTATCACCCTACGCTCCGGCCTCTCCCAATAATTGGGAGAACCGAAGTCCATGACGCCCTTCCGTCAACGACGGCTTATAACGCCATGCACCCCTGCCCGAATGGGCAGAGGTTTCCATCAGTTTACAAGAAATCACACTTGGACTAAAGTACCCGCCGACTGTCCGCGAACGGTACGCAAAAAATTTGCGACGGAGGCACGAAAACTACGTGTTTTCACGGGTTTACGGGTTGCCGCACCGTCCCTCGTCTAACGAGAGGGAGTATCCGCGAATCTCCTATCGTAAATTCCCCTCCCCATCGTTCGGGCTTCCCTATCGGTCGGCGACCACTGCCTCTCGTTCCACTCACGCTATCACGTTCCGCGAATGCTCCAGGACGGTGCGGCGTGAAGCCCCCACTAAAAACCAAAACTAAGCACGATCCCTACTACTGGACTATTTGTTTTGTCCTCTGGGTAGTGTGCTTTATAAGTCAAGTCAAATACAATTCGCCGTTCACCATCTTTTTGCCATTTGTACTTCCTGTCTGGAACATCACGAATGACCCGATTCTCGCTTGGATTATTCGGGGATTCATTTTGCTGTTCTTCGCACTATGGGTCCCTGGTATCCTAGCGATATCGTTCTCCAGTATCGCGCTGGTACTCCTTGGGTTTCTTTTTTTTGGTGTGGGCGCTCTTCTTTCTCAACTCGCCGGAGTGAGCCCAACCGGGACCGTTTTAGCATACGTGATCGCAGGTGGCTTAGTTTGGTGCGTCTACTGGCTTTTCCAGAAACCGATAAAGCGCGCGCTTGGAGGGTTTCAACCGTTATTGGACCTTTTTGTGGCTATGTACTTATGGGTCGTTAGACCACAGCAATATCGGCGTTCGCGCCGATATGGTTTAAATAGATTCAGGCGAGGACGAGCAATGGGCAGTACAGACGATCAGGAGCGTAGCCTGCACAATCAAGTAGTAAAAGTCGCCGAAGTTCTCGGTATCGGCGGCGTCCCAGCACAACTGGAAGATTATGACGGATGGTTTCAGGAAGCACGAAAGCGCGTCCAAATGCGATCGCTCCGGCGAACGCGCAAGGAGGCATTGGCTTTGTTGGAACAGGCCACTGCCGCGCATCGCGAACTCCTCGCGCTGAGGCGGACGCAGGCTGAACTCGGTCGATTGGACAAGGAGAACCTTGTTAAAGACCTTGAACTTGAGAAGCAGCAACACGGTCTCATTCTCGACATCGAGAAGCACAAAAAGGCACTCAGAGAACTAAACGAACCACCGTCTCCCAAGCAACTACGAACACCTTGGCCTGCACCCCGAAAACTCAGCCGAAATGAGGTAGAGTCCGTCGCCTGAAAAGGAGACGGACAATGAAAGGGAGTCGCTTCAGCGAGGAGCAGATCATCGGGGTGCTGCGCGAACACGAGGCCGGGGCAAAGACCGAG
>NZ_DATCTO010000024.1 GCF_036567905.1 Candidatus Binatus sp. | reverse complement strand
CGAGCACAGGGTAGGAGGGGTTAGTGAAGATTGGACAAAAACTCAGACTCTCAGTGATCCTTCCTACGGCGCAGGCTGCCGTCGGGGCTGTCGTTGTGGCGCTTGCGCCAGGTCGCCATCCAGCCGGCCCTTTCGCGCTGCGGATGATGCGACATCACCAGCGCGCCGTCGGGCACCTCGCGAACAATCGTCGTCCCCGACGCGACGAACACGTCGCTGCCGACCTTGACCGGCGCGACCAGTTGCGTGTCGCATCCGACCATGCAGCGATCGCCGATCACCGTCTGATGCTTGTCGTAGCCGTCGTAATTGACCGTGATAACGCCGCATCCGACGTTGGTGTCGGCGCCGATAGTGGCGTCGCCGAGGTAGCTCAGGTGGCTGGCCTTGGTGCCGCGTCCGAGCCGCGCGTTTTTGGTCTCGACAAAATTGCCAATCCGGTTGTGCCCGGCAAGCTCGGTGCCGGCGCGCAAGTTGGCGAACGGGCCGATTTCGGATTCTTCGCCGATCACGCAATCTTCGGCGCGCACGCCCAGCTTCAGATGGCACCGCGGGCCAACAGTCACGTTGCTGAGCCATGCGGTGCCGTCTATTCGCACGCCCTCGCCGAGCTTGCACGCGCCAAAAATCTGGACGTTGGGACCGATTACGCAATCGGGCGCGATTTCGGCTTGTTCAGAAATGTAGGCGGTAGGTGGATCGACGATCGTCACGCCGGATTGCATCAGCCTTCGGTTAACCGCCGCACGAATTTCCGCTTCCATATTTGCCAGCTCCTCGCGCGAGTTGATTCCGGCGAATTGCGCCGGGTCGGCAGCAACCCACGCTTCGACTTTTTCGCTTTCGCCGCGAGCGCGCGCGATCGCAACGATATCGGTCAGGTAATACTCACTCTGCGCGTTGCCCGGTTTCAGTTCCGCCAGCGCCGACCGAAGGATCGCTGCATCGGCCAGATAGAAGCCGGTATTGATTTCCTTGATCGCGCGCTCGGCCGGCGTCGCGTCGCGAAACTCGACGATTTTCTCGACCTTGCCGCTGGCGTCGCGAACTACCCGGCCGTACGCGCCGGGATCGTCGAGCATGATGCTGATAAACGAGAGCTTTGCGCCGCGCTTTCGATGCGCGTCGAGAAAAGCGCGCAGCGTCGCCGGCGTGACTGCCGGCATGTCGCCGTAGGCGATAAGCACGTCGCCGGTGAAGCCCGCGGGAACCTGGCCCAGCCCGCATCGAGCGGCGTCACCGGTGCCGCGCTGAGGCTCCTGGAGCGCGAATCGCGCTCGGCAGAAGCTTGCGGCGGCCTCGACTTCGCCAGCCTGATGGCCCACGACGATTACGATTGGCTCGGGCTCGAGCGCGGCGACGGCGCGAATCGCGCGCGCGATCATCGGTTCTCCGCCCAGCTCGTGCAGCACCTTGGCCCGCTTCGAGCGCATCCTGGTCCCTTTGCCCGCAGCAAGAATGATTGCGGCGAGGCTCATGATCGGTACGCCCTATTCGTAGTCATCGAAGTTCGAGACTTTCCACGTGTCGGCGGTCTTGCGCGCCGTGATCAGCAAGTTGCGATTGAAGCTGCCGCCGTCGGGCACCTCGATGGTCGCGCGAAACAGGAACTCGACATGGTCGGCGCCGTCGCGCTGGGCAGTGAGTTTGTAATGCACGGTGGGCTTGTGGGTATTGGCGTCGATTTTCTGACTGCCGATCATCTGTATCTCGCGATGGAGCTTGTCGAGTGCGAGGCCGGTGCAGAATGGCTCGGCCGCCTTCAGATTGATCGCTACATAGTATTGATCGACGAAGCGATCGGCGACGCCGCGCGCGCTGTTGGCCGGATGGCATCCGCTGGCAACGATCGAAGCGAACGCCGCGATGAAAACAAGCCCGGCGCAGCGGTCGCGAAGCATGAATCTGCAGGATGTCATGATTTTTTCTTGAAGAGAGCCTCCAGCTTGCTCTGCGCGCCGGCTTTGGTTTTCGCCTGCGGCCTGACGGCTGCGTCGCCGGGCATGAAGTATTCGCAGAAATTAAATCGCTCCTTGTCCACCACCCGCTCGGCCATCGTCTCACGGCAACTGTTGTTGTAGGCCGGATCGAAAAAGCCGCAGTTGCGGCATGCATGCAGCGCGCGGCCGCATCCGGGACATTCGTCGCGAAACCCGACGCGCTCCATCCCGGCGATGACTTCGATTTTCTTTGCGCAATTCCAACAGTTCATAGCGAGGCGGCGATCTCCTCGCGCGGCATCGGGCGCGGCGATATTCCCATAATTCGAAAGCGTTGGTTCCCTGGGGGACGCGCTGAGAGAGGCATGCTTTTTCGGCCGAATCGCCGCTGATAGCATAGCCGCTCAGGTGGATGCGCGCGAGACAATGGAAGCGGAGGTAGAGGCTTTTGCGGCGGCGCTGAAGAAGGCGTCGCGTGCCGCGGACAATACGGTGACAAGCTATCGTCGCGACCTGCTCGCGCTGCGAAGTTTTCTGCTGGAGCGGGCGGCGATGGTCGGCAGACGAGTCGAGGAAATCGACGTTGCGGGCATCACCGCCGATCATATCCGCAGCTACCTGGCCGAATTGATGAAAAAAAACGCAAAACGCGCCACCGTGCAGCGCAGGCTGAGCGCGATCAAGGCATTTTTCCGCTACCGCGAGACGACGACCGGCGAGCCAAGCCCGGCGCGGTCGATTCGCTCGCCAAAAAACGAAAGACGCCTGCCCTCGATATTGCAGCCGGACGAAGTCCGCCGGCTGATCGAAGTATCTGCCGATGACTCGAAGCCCGCGGCGATACGCGATCGCGCGATCTTCGAGACGCTGTATTCGTCGGGGCTGCGCGTCGGCGAGCTGGTCGGGCTCAACTGGCGCGATATCGACGAAGAACTCGGGATGGTCATGGTGCGGGCGGGCAAGGGCAACAAGGACCGGCTGGTGCCGCTGGGCGAGCCTGCGCTGGATGCGTTGCGGGCGTGGCGGCGTGCGACGGCGGTTGCGTGGGAACCCGACAGCGCCGTGATAACCAATCTTCGCGGCGGCAGACTGACCACGCGCAGCGTCGAGATGATCCTGCAGCGGCGATTGGCGGCGGTGGGTCTGAGCGCGGCAATCACGCCGCACGGGCTGCGTCACTGTTTCGCAACGCACATGCTCGGCAATGGGGCGGACCTGAGGTCGATACAGGAAATGCTCGGGCATGCGAGCCTGGCGACCACGCAGCGCTATACTCATGTGAGCGTGAATCATTTGAAAGAGGTTTATCGACGTGCCTTTCCACGGGTTTGATCAGGGCCTCGAGCCGGGCGCCGAAATTCGCCACACGACGATTCTGTGCGTACGCCACGACGGGCACGTCATCATCGCGGGTGACGGACAGGTGAGCGTTGGACAAACGATCATGAAGAGCAAGGCGAAGAAAGTGCGCCGGCTGCATCAGGATCGCGTGCTGGCGGGATTCGCGGGCTCGACCGCGGACGCGCTGACGCTGTTCGACAAGTTCGAATCGAAGCTGCAGGAATACAACGGCGTGCTTCGCCGCGCCGCGGTCGAGTTGGCCAAGGACTGGCGCACGGATCGAATCCTGCGCCGGCTCGAGGCGATGCTGGTGGTGGCGGACAAGGAGAGCTCGCTGCTTATTTCAGGCGTCGGCGACGTGCTCGAGCCCGACGATGGAATATTGGCGATCGGATCGGGCGGCAACTACGCGCTATCAGCGGCGCGCGCGCTGGTTCGCCACGGTTCCGGGATGACGGCGCGCCAGATCGCGGAAGGTGCGATGAAAATCGCGTCGGAGGTCTGCGTTTACACCAACGACCAATTCGTCTTCGAAGAGTTGTAGCCACAATACCCCAGGAAGTTTCCAGCCGATGCCAGTTCCACAAGTGATGACGCCGCGCGAGATCGTCTCGGAGCTCGACCGCTATATCGTCGGGCAGCATGAGGCCAAGCGCGCAGTCGCGATCGCGCTGCGCAATCGGTGGCGGCGGCAGAATGTCGCGCCGGAGCTGCGCGACGAAATTGCGCCCAAGAATATCCTCATGATCGGACCGACCGGCGTCGGCAAGACGGAAATTGCGCGGCGGCTGGCGCGGCTGGCGCAAGCGCCGTTCGTCAAGGTGGAAGCGTCGCGCTACACCGAGGTCGGCTACGTCGGGCGCGACGTCGAGTCGATGATTCGCGACCTGGCCGAAATTGCGGTCAAGATGGTGCGCGACGAAGCGCGCGATCGGGTTGCGATCAAGGCGCGCGAGGACGCCGAGGAGCGATTGCTCGATCTGCTGTTCCCGATGCCCACCAAGGTCCGCCACCCCGCGGGGATCACGCCCGAGGGGAATATCGAAGCGGTCGACAACGACTCGCACAAGGACACGCGCGAGAAATTGCGCAAGCTGCTAAATGGCGGCCATCTGGACGATCGTGAAGTCGAGCTCGAAGTCAGCGCCAACGCCGCGCCGAATATCGAGGTCTTCACGCCGCAAGGGATGGAAGAGATGGGCCTCAACATGAAGGAGCTGATGAATCAGCTCATGCCCAAGAAGACGCGCACGCGCAAAGTGAAGATCCCCGAGGCGCTCGAGCTGCTGACGACGGAAGAAGCGGCGCGGCTGGTGGACATGGAGGCGGTGGCGCACGAGGCGATCAGCCGGGCGGAGCAGTCGGGCATCGTGTTCATCGACGAGATAGACAAGATCGCGGGGCGCGAGTCGCACGGACCCGACGTCTCGCGCGAGGGCGTGCAGCGCGACCTGCTGCCAATCGTCGAAGGATCGACGGTCAACACGAAATATGGAGCGGTCAAGACCGACCACATTTTGTTTGTCGCGTCGGGGGCGTTTCACACCTCGAAACCGTCGGACCTGATTCCCGAGTTCCAGGGGCGCTTTCCGATTCGGGTCGAGCTGAAGGCGCTCACGCGCGAAGATTTCATCCGCATTCTGACCGAGCCCGAAAACGCGCTGACCCGGCAATACGTCGCGCTGATGGAGACCGAGGGCGTGCATATGCGCTTCACCGGGGACGGGGTGGCAGCGCTGGCGGAGATCGCGGCCAAGGTCAACTCGCGCTCGGAAAATATCGGCGCGCGCCGGCTGCATACGGTGCTCGAGCGGCTGTTGGAAGAGTTGTCGTTCAACGCGCCGGAACTGCCCGATCGCGAGCTGACCATCGACGCCGCGTACGTTCACGGCCGCCTCGATGAAATCGTCAAGGACGAGGATCTCTCGCGGTATATTCTGTAGCGCCCGTTCAGCCGTTACAATTACCCTGATAATCGCCGCCATGCGGTGGATTGCGCCGCGCGCTCAATACTGTTTTGATTTCCTTTTTTGGAGAGGTTGCTTAAGCCGTGAAAGAGACCGTCCACAATCGAGCCGCCGTGCTGATCGAAGCGCTGCCCTACATTCGGCGCTTTCGCGGCAAAACGTTCGTGATCAAATGCGGCGGCCACGCGATGCAGACCGAGGAGTTGCGCGAAAGCTTTGCGCAGGAAGTCGTGCTGCTCGACCTGGTCGGGATCAACCCGATCATCGTGCACGGCGGCGGGCCGCAGATTACGGAACTTATCGGCAAGCTCGGACTGAAGTCGCGCTTCGTGCGCGGGATGCGCGTCACCGATCCGGCGACGATGGAAGCGGCCGAGATGGTGCTGCAGCGAATCAACAAGGACCTGGTGGCGACGATTTCGCGCCAGGGCGGCCGCGCGGTCGGGCTTTCGGGCAAGGACGGCGACCTAATCAGGTCGCGCAAGATGCGGATGGTCGTGACCGATGACAACGGCAAACGCTCGCGGGTCGATATCGGGCTGGTCGGCGAAGTCGATCGGGTGAATCCGGAATTGCTGCGCACGCTCGAGGCCAACAACTTCATCCCGGTGATCGCGCCGACCGGGTTCGGCCGCGACGGCCAGACTTACAACATCAATGCCGACGTCGCCGCGGGCGAGATCGCGGCCGCGCTCAAGGCGGAAAAATTGATCCTGCTGAGCGACGTCGAGGGGGTGAAGGACAAGGACGGCAAATTGCTCTCGACGCTCGATGCCGCGGAAGCCAGGCGGCTGATCGCGCGCGGGGTGATTGCGCAAGGGATGATTCCGAAGGTCGAATGTTGCATCGAGGCGCTGAACAAGGGCGTGGCGAAGACCCACATAATTGACGGCCGCGTCAAACACGCGGTGCTGCTGGAAATCTTCACCCGCTCGGGAATCGGAACGGAAGTGGTTCAACGCCGCGCCAAGGTGTCGGCGTTGACCGGCACGGCGCGCAGCGCGGAGGGCAGCGGCAAGGCGCGATGAACAATGCTGAGATAGTTGAGCTCACGCATCGGCACATGGTCGATGTTTACGGATGCCTTCCGATCGCGTTCGCACGCGGGCATGGCGCCTATCTGTATGACGCCGACGGCAACCGTTATCTCGATTTTTTCTGCGGGCTGGCGGTCACCAGTCTCGGTCATGGAAATCCCCGCGTCGTACGCGCGATCAAGGAGCAGGCGGAAAAGCTCACGCACGTTTCCAACGTCTTTCACACCGAGCCGACCGCGCGATTGGTCGAGCGGCTGGCAAATCGTTTCGGCGAGGGAAAAGTTTTCCTGGGCAACTCGGGGGCCGAAGCCAACGAGGCCGCGATCAAACTTGCGCGGCGATGGGGCAGCAACGCCGGCGGCGGGCGCTTCGAGATTCTGGCGACGCTCGGATCGTTCCACGGACGCACGCTGGCCACGCTGAGCGCGACCGGCCAGGAGCGATACCATCAGGGCTTTCAACCGCTGATGCCCGGCTTCAGACTCGTGCCCTTCGACGATCTCGCGGCGCTCGATCGCGCCCGGCGCGACGAAACCGTCGGCGTGATGATCGAACCAATCCAGGGCGAGGGCGGCGTGGTCGTGCCGCGCGCGGATTACCTGAAGCGAATGCGCGACTGGTGCGATCGCAACAAGATGCTGCTGATCCTTGACGAGGTGCAAACTGGAGTCGGGCGCACCGGGCGATTTTTCGCGTACGAGCACGCCGGCATCAAACCCGACATCGTGACCCTGGCCAAGGCGCTCGGCGGTGGAATCCCGATCGGCGCGATGATTGCGCGGGCCGAGTTCGCGTCGAGCTTCACGCCGGGCAGCCACGGCAGCACGTTCGGCGGAAATCCGGTGGCGTGTGCGGCGGCGCTCGCCGTGATCGACGCGCTCGAGCAGGATGGCGTGCTGGACAACGCGTCGAGCGTCGGCGGCTATATGCTCGAGCGGCTCGGTAAATTTGCGCGCTCGTGCGATCGAATCGTGGAAGTTCGGGGACTCGGAATGATCATCGGGGTGGTGCTCAAGCACGACACGCGTCCGATCGTCGAGGAGTGCGTCAAGCAGCGGTTGCTGGTCAACGGCACCGCGGGCAACGTGCTGCGGCTGCTGCCGCCGCTGAACCTCACCCGCGAGGAAGCCGACGCCGGTCTTGCGATTATCGAAAATGCATTCAAGCGCGCGCCGATTCCGAAATGAGCCGCGTCGCATGCGCCAGATGAAACGCGATTTGCTCGATCTCAGTTCGCTCTCGCCGGCTGAACTCGTCGGACTGCTCGCGCTTGGCGCGCGGCTGAAGGCCGAGCTCAAGATCGGACTCGAGCATCCGTACCTGCGCGGCAAGACACTCGCGATGGTGTTTCAGAAGCCGTCGCTGCGGACGCGAATCACGTTCGAGACCGGCATGGCGCAGCTTGGCGGGCATGCGATTTATCTGGCGCCGAATGATATAGGTATCGGGGAGCGCGAATCGGTCAAGGACGTCGCGCGGAACATTTCGCGGTCGGTGGATTTGATCATGATTCGCACCTTCTCGCACGAGACCGCGGTTGAGCTTGCGCGCGAGGCCACCGTGCCGGTCATCAACGGGCTCACCGATTTGCTTCATCCGTGCCAGTTGCTCGCCGATCTGATGACGCTGCAGGAACACTTCGGGCGCGATCTCAGGAAGGTCCGCGTCGCATTTGTGGGTGATGGATTCAACCTCGCACAGAGCTGGATCGAGGCGGCCTCGATCGCAGGTTTCGAGCTGCGGCTGGCTTGCCCGAAGGGCTACGAGCCCGAGCAGGCGTTCATGAAGCGCCTGCGCGGCGAGGAGATCGGCACGCTCACCGACGATCCTGCCGAGGCGGTAAAGGACGCGGACGTCGTTTACACCGACACCTGGACTTCGATGGGCCGTGAGAAAGAAGCGGCGCAGCGCCGGCGCGACTTCAAGCGGTTCCAGGTCAACGACGCGCTGCTGAAGAATGCGCGCAAGGGCGCGATCGTAATGCATTGCCTGCCGGCGCATCGCGGCGAGGAAATTACCGACGCCGTGATCGACGGGCCGCGCTCGGTCGTGCTTGATCAAGCCGAGAACCGGCTGCATGCGCAGAAGGCGGTGATGGTCTGGCTGATCCGTCCTGAAATTTTGCAGACTTCGCCGTCGCCGGAGTGAGGTTCGGACGAATCGTGGCAGCCGAGGAAATAAAGAAACTGGTGCTCGCCTACTCGGGCGGACTCGACACGTCGGTGATCCTGCGCTGGATCAAGGATCGCTTCGGCTGCGAGGTGATCGCATATTGCGCGGACATCGGTCAGGGCGACGAGACCGAGGGCCTGGAAGCGAAGGCGCTCAAGACCGGAGCGAGCAAGCTTCATATCGTCGATCTTCGCGAGGAATTCGCGCGCGACTTCGTGTTCCCGATGATGCGCGCAAATGCGGTGTACGAGGGCTATTACCTGCTGGGCACGGCGATCGCGCGGCCGATGATCGCCAAGCAGCAGGTGGAGATAGCGCGCGAGGAAGGCGCCGACGCTGTCGCCCACGGCGCCACCGGCAAGGGTAACGACCAGGTGCGATTCGAGCTGACGTATGCGCGGCTTGCGCCGGATCTCAAGATCGTCGCGCCGTGGCGCCGTCTCGATTGGCCGTTCAGAGGCCGCGCCGACATGGTCGCCTACGCCAACCAAAAGAAGATTCCCGTGCCCGTGACCGCCGAGAAGCCGTACTCGATGGATCGCAACATGGTCCATGTCAGCTACGAGGGCGGTATCCTCGAGGACCCGTGGCGCGAGCCTTACAACGACATGTTCCGAATTACCGTCTCCGCCGAAGACGCGCCGAACAAGCCTGAGTACGTCGAAATCGAATACGCCGGCGGCAATCCGGTCGCAATCAATGGAGCGCGGCTCGCGCCCGCGCGGATTATCGAGCGCGCCAACGAAATCGCGGGTCGCCACGGGATCGGTCGGGTCGATTTGGTGGAGAATCGCTACGTCGGAATCAAATCGCGCGGAGTCTATGAGACTCCCGGGGTGACGATTCTTTCCCATGGGCACCGTGCGGTTGAGCAGCTCACGCTCGACCGCGAGGTGATGCATCTGCGCGACTCGCTTATCCCACGCTACGCGGAAATGGTGTATTACGGATATTGGTTTGCGCCCGAGCGTGAGGCGCTGCAGGCGCTGATGGATGATACGCAGAAAAACGTGAGCGGAGTCGCGCGGCTGAAGCTCTTCAAGGGCGGCGTATGGATCGCCGGGCGCAAATCGCCGAACTCCCTGTATGATCCGAAGATCGCGAGTTTCGAGGAAGCGGGCGGGTTCAATCAGGCCGACGCCGACGGATTCATCAGGCTCGCGGGCGTGAGGCTTCGCGCGCTGGCTCGTGTGGGCACCAAGAGCTGATCGTCAAATCGATCATCGAAGGACGCATCGAGTTGGGCAAGGTCATCCAGTTCAAGCCGCCGCGAACACAGCCCAAGCTGGTGCCCCGTCCGCGCACGGGAGATTGCGATCACTGCCATCACAAGATGGACGTCCATATCACCCATCCCGACGGTTCGATGAGCTGTGCGGCACGCGGATGTACCTGCCAATTGCGGCCCGCCAACTGAAGCGCGTGGAGCTTGTCGCGGATTGCCCGCGGCGGATGACTGCGATCGTTTCACAGTGAAAGAGTAAAAAAGTGAAAGTGCGTCGCGGCCAGAAAAAGAACCTTAAGGCGGCGCCAGCCGGCGCCGCGGCGCGCAATCTCATCCGGGGAAGATTTGCGCGCGGCCGCATCCCCGAGGTCGAAGCCTTCACCGCGTCGTTGCCCTTCGACCGGCGGCTTTTCCGGCACGATATTCGCGGGTCGATCGCGCACGCGCGGATGCTCGAGCAGGCCGGACTGCTCAAGCCGGGCGAGTTGCGTGCAATCGTTGGCGGACTCGAGCGGATCGAAAGTGAAATCGCGGATGGACGCTTCAAGTTCGACATCGCCGATGAAGACATCCACCTGGCGGTCGAGCGCCGGCTGATCGCGCTGATTGGTGAACCCGGGCGCAAGCTGCACACCGGGCGTTCGCGCAACGATCAGGTTGCGCTCGACCTGCGGCTCTATCTCCGCGACGAGATTGCCGGCGTGATCGCGCTGGTCGCCAGGCTTCGCGCCGTACTGATTCGGCTCGCCAGGCGCCACGTCGCCACGATCATGCCGGGCTATACGCATTTGCAACGCGCGCAGCCGGTCACGCTCGCGCATCATTTGCTCGCCTACGTCGAGATGCTTGGCCGGGATCGCGAGCGCTTTGAGCAGTCCGCGGCGCGCACGGCGATCATGCCGCTGGGCGCAGGCGCTTTGGCGGGGACGACGCTGCCGCTGGACCGCCGGATGGTCGCGCGGGCGTTGGGCTTCAAGGCGATCACCGCCAACAGCATGGACGCGGTGTCGGATCGCGACTTCGCGGTGGATTTTCTTTCGGCCGCCGCGCTCACGCAGGTGCATCTGTCGCGGATGAGCGAAGAAATAATTCTCTGGACAAGCACAGAGTTCGGATTCGCGGCGTTGCCCGATGAATTTTCGACCGGCAGCTCGATGATGCCGCAGAAAAAGAATCCTGATCTGCTCGAACTGGTCCGCGGCAAGACTGGCCGGGTAATCGGCGATTTGGTCGCGATGCTGACGGTTTTGAAGGGCCTCCCGCTGGCCTATAACTCGGACTTGCAGGAAGACAAGGAGCGTGTGTTCGACGCGCTCGACGCGCTCAAGCCGGCGCTCGAACTGCTGGCGAAGTTCTGGCCGAAACTGCGGTTTGATACCAAACGCATGCGAGCGGCAGCGGGAGGATTTGCGCTGGCCACAGACCTCGCGGAATACCTGGTCAGTCGCGGCACTGCGTTTCGCCGGGCGCATGAAATCGCCGGCGCGATAGTCCGCGAGACGGCCGAAGCGGGCAGCACGCTCGAGGACTTGAGCATCGCGCAGTTGAGGCGGCATTCCAGCGCGTTTGGCGCCGACGCGATCGCGATTCTTCGAGCCGAGAACTCGGTCGCCCGGCGTACGATCGAAGGCGGTCCGGCGCCGTCCACAGTCAAGCGCCGCCTCAAGGAGCTGGGACGCCGATGAATCGGGAAACCAACCGTGCGAAGTGGCTGACGTTTGCGCTCATGATTGCCGCGCTTGCAAGCGCGGCGTTCCTCGGATGCGGCGTGAAGTCGCCGCCAATATCGCCGGAGGCGGCGCGTCCCGAGAAAATCCTCGGCCTCGAGGCCGCCAATACGAAAGATGGAATTCGGCTGACCTGGGATCGACCCGAAAATTACGCCAGCGGCCAGAAGATGCGCGACTTGGGCGGCTTTACAATCTCGCGCGCCCAAGAGGGTAAGCCGGTCGAGAAGATTGGCGACATCCAGGTGCATGATGAAGGGCGATTCCAGGCACAACGCACTTTTACCTTCATCGACGGTGCGACCGTCATGGGCAAGACCTATCATTACCAGGTGACTTCCAGCACCACCGACGGCTACGTCAGCCAGCCGTCCAACGATGTGACGGTCGTGCGCAAGGGTGCATCGGCTCCGCCGAACCCGGAAAATTTCGTGCTGCCCACGCCAGTACCGCTGCGATAACCGCGGGCGCGAGCGCAACTGCGGCGAGCGTCCGTTTATTCGCCGGGCTGCTCTATGATAGAAACGATCCTTCACCCATCGCACCGCCGTCGAGCGAGCAAAGCAGCCGCGTGACCGACGCCACATCGCAATGAACTACTTCGAATACCGCAACGATCAGCTGTATGCCGAGGACGTGCCGATCGCCGATTTGGCGCGGCGAATCAACACGCCTTTTTTCGTATATAGCGCGCGCACGCTCAGGCGGCATTTCCGGGTCTTCGACGAGGCCTTCGCCGGCACCGACCATTTGGTCTGCTACGCGATGAAGGCGCTCTCGAATCTGAGCATCCTGAAATTGTTCGCCTCGATGGGCGCGGGATTCGATATCGTCTCGGTCGGCGAGCTGATGCGATGCCTGCGAATCGGCGCGGACCCATGCAAGATTGTCTTCTCCGGCGTCGGCAAGACCGACGAGGAGATCGCGGCTGCGCTCGAAGCCGGCATCCTGATGATCAACGTCGAGTCGCGCCCGGAACTGCATCGCGTGGCCGAGGTTGCGGGCAGGATGAAGCGTCGCGCGCCAGTCAGCCTGCGCGTGAATCCCGATCTCGACCCGGGCACGCATCCGCACATTTCCACCGGCCATCGCGACAGCAAGTTCGGCGTGCCGCTCTCGCAGGTGGACGAATACTATGTGGAAGCGAGCGCGCTGGCGCAGCTTGAAATCGTCGGTCTGAGCACGCATATCGGCTCGCAGATAACCGAGATGGCGCCGTTTGCCGAAGCGGGACGGAAGGTTGCCGCGATTGTCGGGCGGCTGCGCAGCGCGGGAATCGCGCTCAAGTATCTGGATCTCGGCGGCGGTCTCGGAATCTCCTATCAGGAGCAGTTACCGCCGCCCTCGGAATACGCGCACGCTCTGCTCAAGCCGATCGCGGGGCTGGGGCTCAAGATAATCACCGAGCCGGGACGGGTTATGGTCGGCAACGCGGGCGTGTTGGTGACGCGAGTCCTCTATAACAAGCAGACCGACGTGAAGCGCTTCGTCGTTATCGACGGCGCGATGAACGACTTGATTCGCCCCGTGCTCTACCAGGCGTATCACGCAATCGTTCCCGTCGATCGCCGCAGGCCCGGCAAGACCGTGACGGCGGACATCGTTGGTCCGGTTTGCGAGAGCGGCGATTTCTTCGCGCGCGAGCGCGAGATGGCCGAGCCCGAGGAGGGCGACCTGCTGGCAGTGATGAGCGCCGGCGCTTATGGCTTCGTCATGTCGTCGAACTACAACAGCCGCCCGCGCGCGCCCGAGGTCATGGTCGACGGCGCCGAAGTGCACGTGATTCGCGAGCGCGAGAGCTTCGAGGACCTGATCCGCGGCGAACATATAGTTACCCTCAAGCCGGCGTGAGAGCGCACAAACGCGATGGCAACGCTCGAATTCACCAAGATGCACGGATGCGGCAACGACTATATCTACATCGTTGCTTTGCACGCGCGTCCCGCCGACCCGGCGGCACTTTCGGTCAAACTTTCTGACCGCCACTTTGGCGTAGGCGGCGACGGTCTAATCATGCTCGCGCCGTCAAGCAACGCCGACATACGAATGGAGATGTACAACGCGGACGGAAGCCGCGGCGGCATGTGCGGCAACGGAATCCGATGCCTTGCGCGGCTTGCCTTCGAGCGCGGCCTGGTGCGCGCCAACCCGATGGTCGTGGAGACGAACGCCGGGCTCAAGACGGTCGAGCTGCGGCTGGAACGCCGCCGCGTAGTCGGCGCGACGGTGGACATGGGCGAGCCGATCCTCGAAGGCCGCGACATCCCGGTCGATGCGGTCGGCCGAATTATCGACTATCCACTGGATGTCGCAGGCATGTGCGAGTCGATC
Source organism: Candidatus Binatus sp. (assembly GCF_036567905.1). Classification (NCBI taxonomy): domain Bacteria; phylum Candidatus Binatota; class Binatia (SeqCode); order Binatales (SeqCode); family Binataceae (SeqCode); genus Binatus (SeqCode); species Binatus sp. (SeqCode). The sequence goes on along the minus strand of NZ_DATCTO010000024.1, from coordinate 23,138 downwards.
ACGGCGGTATCGATGGGCAATCCGCATTGCGTCGTATTCGTTGCCGATGACGGCGTATTCAAGCTGCAGGATCGCGATTTCGCAGAGCTGGGCCGCAAGTTTGAGCATCATCCGTTCTTTCCCCGCGGCGTAAATACCGAGTTCATCAGGGCCCTCTCGCGCCGCAATCTCAAGATGCGCGTGTGGGAGCGCGGCTCGGGCGAGACCTGGGCCTGCGGCACCGGAGCATGCGCGGCCCTGGTCGCGGCGGTTCTGACAAATCACTCCGAGCGGACCGCGACGGTAGAGTTGCGCGGCGGCAACCTTGAAATCGAATGGCGCGCCGGCGGAGCCGATGCGAATCACGTCTTCATGACCGGCGACGCCGTCGAGGTTTTTCGCGGCCAGGTCGAGCTGGGCGCGGACGAGATGGTCCCGGTGAGTTGAATAAAGCGGGAGGCTTCGAACGATGTTCAATGGGGCACTGACGGCGCTGGTTACGCCATTTCGCGATGGCGAGGTGGACGCGCCCGCGTTGCGCGAGCTTATCGAATGGCAAATCCAGAGCGGAATCGACGGGCTGGTCCCGTGCGGCTCGACCGGGGAATCCGCCACGCTCACCCACTCCGAGCATGACAACGTAGTCAAGCTAACGATCGAGCAGGTGCGAAAGCGCGTCCCGGTAATTGCGGGCACCGGCTCGAACTCGACTGCGGAAGCGATTCGGCTGACCGCGGCTGCGCGCGAAATGGGTGCGGACGGCGCGCTATTGCTATCGCCCTATTACAACAAGCCCACCCAGGACGGCATCTTCAGGCACTACAAGATGATCGCGGCGAGCGTGGACCTCCCGCTGTTCGTGTACAACATCCCCGGTCGCACCGCCTCGAACATCGCGCCCGAGACCTTTGCGCGACTCAGCGAAATCAAGAACATCGTTGGCGTCAAGGAAGCATCGGGCTCGATGGATCAGTCGTCGGATATCCTCAAGCTGTGCGGCGACCGGCTCGCGATCTTTTCCGGCGACGACGGCTTGACACTGCCGCTAATCGCACTTGGCGCCAAGGGTGTGATCTCGACGAGCGGCAACGTAATTCCGCGCGAGATGCACGATCTTGCGGCCGTCGCGCTCGGCGGCGATTTCCCCAAGGCGCGCGAGATCCATTACCGATTGATCCCGCTGATGCGTGCGCTGTTCGTCGAAACGAATCCGATTCCCGTCAAGCAGGCGCTCGCGTTCATGGGCAAGTGCGCCAACGAATTGCGGATGCCGTTGGTACCGATGACCGCAGGCCCCGCGGAGAAGTTGCGCATCGTGATGAAGGAACTCCGCCTCGTCTGAGCGGCAATTGGTCATGGCCGAGCCCTACTACAAGCAGCACTGGGTCGATATCGACTCCGACCGCCACAGCGCATACGACAAGATCCTTGCGTTTCATCCTGCGATGGAACCGCTTCTGCGTCCGCTCGATCTTAAGGCCGGTTTGCGCGTACTCGATGTTGGCTCCGGACCCGGCCACACCGCGGTCGAACTTGCACGGCGCGTGGCTCCCGGCGGGAAGGTGACGGGCGTCGATATCAACGCCGAGTTCGTCGAGCGATCTGGCGCTCGCGCGCGCGAGGCAAAGGTGGCAGCGGAGTTCGTGCAAAGCGCCTTTCCGCCGCTCCCGTTTCCAGACGCCTCATTCGACCGCGTCTGGTGTAAAAATGTTCTTGAGTATGTCGATTCCGCAGCCGATACTGTCGCGGAAATGGCGCGAGTGACGGCGCCGGGCGGGGTGGTGGTCGCGGTCGATAGCGACTGGGACATGCTCGCGCTCGATATCGGTCCCGCGGCGCGCGCGCGCACCGATCGAATTCTGGCCGCCTCGAAGACGATTGCGATCAAGGAGCCGCAGATCGGGCGCCAGCTCTATCGGCTGTTTCACGCGGCCGGTCTTGGCGAGGTGAAAGTCGAGATTCACGCCGGCGCGGATACCGCCGGACGCTCAATGCCGATGCTCAAGGCCAGTTTTGCGCGGTATGCGCGCGACTCCGGCAAGGTCGTGGCGGCCGAGGTCGAGGGTTGGTTCGCCGAGATCGATCGCGCCGTCGCCGGAGGATCGTTTCTGTTCGTATTGCCGCAGTTTGTGGTGCGCGGAATCAGGAACTAGGCGTCCGGGCGTAACCGCCAATCTCTTACGGGAGAACAACGGATGATTTTTGCATGGCTGGCCTTCTTCGACGCACTGTTGGCGATTGCGCTGATCGCGGCAGGCATTGTTGGCGCTCACTTCTACCTGTTTGCGCCGTTCATGGGTTTCCAATTGTTCGCGCTCGGGTTTCTGCTGAGCATCATGGGAGCGCTGGTCGGGTTCGTCGCTGTTTTCATAACGCGCAAGCCTCAATTGCGAGCCGGGCACAATCGAGCTTTGGTGGGCACGGCGGTATGCCTGCTGATCGCGTTGCCGTTAATCGTGACCGTGGTGCGCAGTTTGAAGTATCCGGCCATCAACGACATCACTACCGATTTCGACAATCCGCCCGAGTTCGTTTTCGCCCAGAAGCTGCAGCATGAACCGAACCGCGACATGAAGTACAACAAAGCGAAATACGCGATTAAGCAGCGGGCCGGTTATGGCCTGATCGGTCCGATCAAGGAGCGCCTCGAACCGTCGGCGGAATTCGCGCGCGTAACAGAGGTCGCCCACGGCGTGCCTACGTGGAAGATCACCTATTCCGATGCGGCCAAGAATACCCTCGAGGTCGTCGCGACTTCGCGGCTGTTCCATTTCCAGGATGATGTCGTGATCCAGATTCGGCCGACTCCCGACGGCGTAAGCCTGATCGAGATGCGCTCGAAATCGCGCGACGGGATCGGCGATTTCGGGGTCAACGCCAAGCGTATCCGGCGTTTCTTCGATCGCGTCGCACTCGCCCGCGGCAAGGTCAACGAGCAAGAGGAAATACCGTAAGCGCGCCAGCGAATCTGCGCTATTGCTTGAGCGCGCGAATCGTCCGCATCACGGCAGCGTTGCGATCTTCATTGACCGGATTCGTGAATACGATCGCAGTGCCAATTCCCGGCGCGCATAGCTCCTGCAGTCGCTCGCGAACGCGAGCTTCCGAGCCGACCAGCAGGGTCGCATCGATCAGTTCGTTGCTGACCGCCTTGACGGCCGCCTCGCCGTCCCGCCCGGCGGCGCGAATAGCTGCGATTTCCCGCTCGAATCCCGAATGCGCCATCATGTTGCCGTAAAACTTGAGCGCGCCGTAGCGGGACAGAAGTTTGCGCGCGGGACGACGCGCGGCTTCGAGATCATCGGAAATAAACGCGGTCGCAAACAGCGTCGGCTCGATCTGTTTGGCGTCGCGGCCGCCGATTTGTGCGCCCTCGGCCAACTCGCCGAGCGCTGCCTTGACCCGCGCCGGTGGAAAGAAGTTGAAAATGACGCCGTCTCCGATTTCGCCGGCCAGCTTTACCATCGGGCGCGATACCCCCGCCAGATAAAGTGGCAGCTTCGTGCTGACGCGCGGCCCGGTCTTGCCCCCCTCGAGCGCGGCGCGAAGAGTCTTCACCGTTTCGCGCATCCTGGTCAGCGGTATTCCCATTTCGATTCCCAGCGCGGAATTGCCCTCGCGATGGCCTGTGCCGAGACCGAGGATAAATCGTCCGCCGGTGAATTCCTGGACCGCAGCGGCTTCATTGGCGAGCAGATTCGGATGGCGCAGATAGATGTTCGTGATCGCAGTGCCGAGTTTGATTCGCTTGGTGTGAAGTCCGAGCGCGAGCGAGCATGCAATCGAGTCGTTGTTCGCCTCGGTCATGAAGACCCCCGCAAAGCCCGCGTCCTCCGCCGCGCGCGACCATTCGATCAGGCGAGCCGGCGGGCTGTCGGGAAGTATCGTGCAAGCAAGTGCAGTTTTGGCCATGTGAATTTTCCCTTCGTCTGACTGCAGCCGACACTTTCATCAAGCAGCAGTTTTCGTCAAGCCGTGTGCCCGCCGGAACCGGGAGGTTGTGCCACTGAGCCCAAGATTAGTCGCGTTCGCTGGACTTCATTGGCGGTCGCATCGTAAAAATATAAAATTGTCAATGGTAGGCCGCTTTTCCCGAGTCACATCTCTACTTGGAGGACGAGTACGATGAAACGAGTTGCTGTGGCATTGATCGCGACAAGCATGCTGATGACCGCCGTGAGTGTGGGATTCGCAAAAGATCTTACTACGACCGGCCTCGAAGAGGCGTTCATTGACGCGGTTGGGACCTGCGGTCCGTCGAGCAGCATGGCGGGCGCGCTGGGCAAGAGCGAAGACCCGGCGGTGAAGATCGCGCTTCGCGACGCGTTGATTGCGGAAGCTGCCGACGACGCCGCCGCGGTCGCGGGCTCCAACAAGGCGCACAGCGACTGCATCAGGAAGGATCTCACGTCGCGCGGATACACTGACAACGATATGGCCGCGCTGCCCTATTGCGTTAAGCACGACTGGCCAAGTCCGTTCGACAGCCTCGGCGTGTGCGTGAAGAGTCACAGCCGTCTCGAGGGCGTGCTCAACAAAAAATAGTCGCGCAGATCGCCTGCTGAATGACGATTCGATTACCGGCGCGCTCCATCGCGGAGCGCGCCGGCGCCGTCTTCCGTCTTTTTCTCCAACTGTTTAGTCCAGGCCGTATCTCCGGCGCTTTCGCCACAGTGTCGCGACGTTGATTCCCAGCATCTCGGCCGCTTCTTCAAGCGTCATTGCCTGCTCGAGCACCACTTCGATATGCCGTCGCTCCATCTGCTCCAGCGTATGGCTGTGATCGAGTTTGTCGGGGGACGCGAGTATTTTGTCCGGCAGATCGCTTAGATCGATCGTCTCACCGCGGCTCAGGATTACCGCGCGTTCCATCACGTTGCGAAGCTCGCGGATATTGCCCGGCCACGAGTAAGACACCAGCGCCTCGCGCGCCTCGGGGGCGATCGAATGGGCCGGCTTGTGATGTGTCTGTGCGGCTTGCGCCGCGAAGTACTCGGCCAGTTTCAGGATTTCTCCAGGCCTGTCGCGCAGCGCCGGCACCTGCAATTCGATCACGTTGAGCCGGTAATAGAGATCCTCGCGGAAGCGCTTTTCTTTGACCAGCTGCTCGAGATGCTGATTGGTCGCGGCGATTATGCGCGCATCCACTTTGATCGTCTGCGCGCCGCCGACCCGCTCGAACGTCCGCTCGTGCAGAAAACGCAGCAGCTTGGACTGAACCACCGGCGTCAGGTCGCCGATCTCGTCGAGCAGAACGGTCCCGCCCTCGGCCGCTTCAAGCCGCCCGGGCTTGTCCTTTATCGCTCCGGTAAACGAACCGCGCACGTGGCCGAACAGTTCGCTTTCCAGCAGATGCTCGCTGAGCGTCGTGCATGCGACCTGCACGAACGGTCCATCTTTGCGCGGACTCAAGCGATGTATGTACGACGCCAGCATGCTCTTGCCGGTGCCGCTTTCGCCGGTGATCAAGGCAGTCGCGTCGCTGTCAGCCACCTGCGCTGCCGTCTCCGCGAGCTTTCGCGAATGCGGACTGTACGTGAGGAACGGCTCGGGCTCGCCAAGGCTTTCGATCCGATCGCGCAATTCTTTGTTCTCGGCGCGCAGTTCTTGCACCTCGAGCGCGCGCGCAACGACGTGCGCGATGTGGTCGGCCGTGAACGGCTTGGTGACGTAGTCGTACGCCCCCTGGCGCATCGCCTCGACCGCATCGGGAATCGAGCCGAACGCCGTCATCATCACCACCGGCAGCCCTGGGTTGAGCCGTTTGATCGACTCGAGCAGCTTCAGCCCGCCCATCCCTTCCATGCGGATGTCGGAGACGACTACTGCGGGCGCCGACGGCCCCAACAGTTCCAGCGCACGTTCCGCATTCTCCGCCACGGTCACTTGATGACTTGCGGACTCAAGGCTCGCCGCCAGAGTGCGGCGGATGTTGCGGTCGTCATCGACGACAAGGATGTTAGCCAAGCGTTTCTCCGGCTAGTTGCGCAATTTCCATTCTACCGCTCGACCGGCTGGCAGCATCAAGAGTGCTCGTATATCGTAGTATTGCACGTTGCACGTCTATAACCGCTCAACTCATTGCGTTTCGCAGGTCAAGGTCCACAAAAGGCAACAAGAATATGCGGAATCATTGCGGTCTGCATCTTGCACATTGAAACCCTGCGTCGCCGGTGTTTTCGGCGTTTGCTCGGGAGATTCATAGTTGGCAGCCACCCCTAAAGTACCCAGCGCCGAGCGGGCTCAGCCGCAGGCGAGCTTCGGCAGACAAACCAAAGCAATCGTAGTTACCACCGGGATGCTTGCCTTCATTTCCTTCTGGCGAGCGTCCGCGATCGTACTGTGCGATCTCGCCTCGACAGCCTACTACATCGGCGGCATCGTCGAGCAGGCCTGCGGTCGCTCTGCCCCGTATTTCATTCTTGCGGTCATGCTGTTCTCGTACGCGGTGCGCGCCGTGTACGTGGAATCGTGCTCGATGTTTACGCGCGGCGGTGTATATCGGGTCGTCAAAGAAGCGATGGGCTCGACGCTGGCAAAAATCTCGGTGTCGGCGCTGATGTTCGACTACATCCTGACCGGGCCGATCAGCGGCGTTTCGGCCGGCCAATACCTGGTCGGTTTGATCAACGAGCTGCTCAAGCTTGCGCATTCCGGAATTGTTCTGCCGGCTGATTTCTCGGCCGCCTTCTTCGCCATCGCCGTGACCGTATATTTCTGGCGTCAGAATATTCTTGGCATCGAGGAATCCAGCGGCAAGGCGATGCGAATCATGCAGGTCACGACCGTGATGGCCGTGATTATGATCGTATGGTGCGGCCTGACGATTTTCATGCGCGGCGCGCATCTGCCGCCGTTCGAGTTGAAGTTCACCGACGACTCGCTGGGATGGCTCAAGCACTTTCCCGGCGCGCGCACCATCGGCACGCTTGGAATCCTGATCGCGTTCGGCCATTCGATCCTCGCGATGTCGGGTGAGGAATCTCTGGCGCAAATCAATCGCGAGATCGAGGCGCCCAAGCTCAAGAATCTCCTGCGCACCGGCCTGGTCATCTTCATTTACAGCCTGCTGCTGACGTCGTTGGTGTCTTTTTTCGCGGTCATGATCATCCCGGACAGCGTCCGGATGTCGAATTACGGCGACGATCTGATCGGCGGGCTCGCGATGTTCATGGTCGGTCCGCTGTGGGCGCGAATAGCGCTACGCGCGTTCGTGGTATTCGTCGGATTCCTGATTCTGGCCGGCGCCGTTAACACCGCGATTGTCGGTTCGACCGGCGTGCTTACTCGGGTCGCGGAAGACGGCGTGCTGCTCGACTGGTTCCGCCATCCGCACAAAAAATTCGGCACCAACTATCGCATCGTGAATATGGTCGCGATGCTCCAAATCGCCACCATCGTGCTCTCGCGCGGCGACATGTTCGTGCTCGGCGAGGCTTACGCATTCGGCGTCATCTGGAGCTTCGTCTTCAAAACGCTCTCCGTGCTGATTCTGCGCTACAAAGAAAAGTACCATCGCTTGTGGAGGATGCCGCTGAATCTGACCTGGTTCCGCCCCGGCGGCCAGGACTTCCCGCTCGGTCTCACGCTGACGTTTGTGGTTTTGTTGGCGACCGCAATCATCAACCTGTTCACCAAGCAGGTCGCAACGATCTCAGGCCTCAGCTTCACGCTCGCGCTGTTCGTGATTTTCGAGATTTCGGAAAAGATCAACGGCCAGGCCCAGCATGCCTACGGCGAGGAACCCGAGAAGTTTAATCTGCAACTGGTCGAAGAAGCCCAGGTCGATCCGATTCATCTCGGCCTGGTCGCCCCGCACAAGCGGCTGATTGCGATCCGCGATCCCAACAATCTCGCACATTTGCATCGTTACTTGTCCGAGCCCGATGACGCCAAACTGATCGCGCTGACCGTGCGAACCGAGAGGGGATTTGCCTCCAGCGACGGCGGTCAAATCTTCACCGACGCCGAAGAAAAATTGTTCAGCAAAGTCGTCAAGGTCTGCGAGGATCACGGCCGCGCCGTCACGCCGCTGGTGTGCGTCTCCAACGACCAGGTCTATGCGATCGCCCGCATGGCGTTTCTTCTCAGCGTCGATGAAGTCGTGATGGGCGTGTCGGCACGCTTCAACTCCGACGTCCAGCTCGAGAACTTCGCGATGCACTGGGGATCGCTCGGCGACTCGGAAGAGCATCACGTAAAAGTGCGCGTGCTCTCCGACCAGCAGGACATCCGCGCCGAACTCTGATCCGATGGCGCATCCCCGTCTGCTTGGGTAAAGGGCGCACGTCATCTATAATGCCACGATGTGTAGTTATCGTCGATTTTTGACTAGCATTCTGATCGCGACTCTCTTGACCGGAACCGCCTTCGCCTTTAATGGCGAGAAGTATCTCGCGGACGCAAGCGTTACACTGGCGCAGGCACGCGAGGCCGCACTTAAGACCTATCCGGGCAAGATCGTCTCGGAGGAACTTGAGAAGGAATCTGGCGGCAGCGGACTCCGCTACTCGTTCGTCATTCGCCATAACACGGCCAAGCACGAAGTCGGAATCGACGCGAAGACCGGCGCGGTGCTGGAAAACTCGGTGGAGGGCAAGAACCCCGACTGAGATCTCGACTCGTCGGATTCACGACCCTTCGATCCTGACCGCGCAATCGCCGGGGACTTGCGCCGGCGCCGGCCCACCGCGCCTTGGGTGGCGTTGCGACTCCAGCTATGATCGGCTTGTCTGGACGGAGCCATGATCGCAATCGTCGATTACAAAGCCGGCAACCTCACCAGCGTTCAGCGCGCGCTCGAATTCCTCGGCCATCGATCCGAGATAACCGATCGCGCCGAGCGCATCGCCGCCGCCGATCGCGTAATCCTGCCGGGAGTCGGCGCCGCCGGCGCCACGATGGAAAATCTGCGCGCGCTCGGACTGGTCGAAGTTCTCCGCAACGACGTAGCCCGCGCCGGCAAACCATTTCTGGGCATCTGCATCGGCATCCAGGTGCTGCTCGATCGCAGCGAAGAGGACGATGCCGATTGCCTCGGCATTATCGCCGGCCGCGTCGTGCGCTACCCGCGCTCGATTGACGGCCGTCCGCTCAAGGTCCCGCAAATCGGATGGAACCGCGTGCGCCAGACCCGCCCTCATCGAGTCTTCGCCGGCGTGCCTGACAACACCCACTTCTATTTCGTCAATTCGTATTATCCGATTCCCGACGACCCCTCGATGGCGATTGCCGCTTCCGACTACGGCGTTGCGTTCACCGCGGCGGTCGCGCGCGACAACGTGCTCGCGACTCAATTCCATCTCGAAAAGAGCGGTGCGGCCGGCCTCAAACTGCTCGACAACTTTTGCCGGATGAGTTGCTGACGATGCTCGCGAAACGAATCATCCCGTGCCTCGACGTGCGTGACGGGAAAGTCACCAAGGGCGTGCGCTTCCTTAAGAACGTCGATGTGGGCGATCCGGTCGCGATGGCGCGCTACTACTACAACGAGGGCGCAGACGAGATCGTCTTCTACGATATCACCGCATCCAACGAGCGCCGCGGCATCATGCTCGACGTGGTGCGCGCGGTCGCGCGCGAAATTTTCATTCCTTTCAGCGTCGGCGGCGGGCTTCGCACGCTGGAAGACATGCGCGCCGTGCTGCTCGCGGGCGCCGAGAAAGTCTCGATCGACTCCGGCGCGGTTCGCCATCCCGCGCTTATCTCCGAGGGCGCGCGCGCGTTCGGCAGCCAGTGCGTGGTGCTCTCGATGCAAGTGAAAAAAACCGGCGCTCGTCCCGAGGTGCCGACCGGTTACGAAGTCGTGATCGACGGCGGGCGCCAGCCCACCGGCCGCGACGCGCTGGCATGGTCGCTGGAGGGCGAGCGGCTTGGCGCCGGCGAGCTGTGCATCAACTCGATCGATCGTGACGGCACCAAGCTCGGTTACGATCTCGAGATCACGCGGCGCATCAGCGAAGCCGTTTCCATCCCCGTGATTGCGTCAGGCGGAGCCGGCGAACCCGCTCATCTGCGCGACGCGTTCACCACCGGCCTCGCCGACGCCGCGATCGTCGCATCCATCGTTCATTATGGAGAGCATCCGATACCCGCGCTGAAGTCATATCTCAAACGCAACGGCGTCGAGATTCGCGACGCCGTCACGATCGACCTGGCCACACGATGAAAATTGCCTTCGTAGTTTCGGAGTTCAACTCCGAGGTGACCGCGCCGATGGAACAGCGGGCGCGTCGCCACGCCGAATCGCTCGGAGTCGAGGTCGCGCGCGTGGTCCTCGTTCCCGGCGTGTACGACATGGCCCCGGTCGTAAAGGCTCTGCTGCGGCGCAAGGAAATCGACGGCGTGGTGATGATCGGCGCGGTGATCAAGGGCGATACCAATCACGACGAGCTGATCGCGCATGCGATCGCCGACGCCGGCATCCGGCTCTCGATCGAGTTTGACAAGCCGGTCGGTCTCGCCATCACCGGCCCCGGGATGACCGACGACCAGGCCGTCGCGCGAATCGACAACGCCAAAAACGGCGTCGAGGCTGTGGTCCGCGTCGCTCGCGCGCTCAAGGAAATTCGCGGTTAGCTGCCGAGCGCTCCACAGGTGTTGAGAAACCATTGCGCGCCTCGTTGAGAGCGTGCGCCCGACTCCCTATACTTCTCGACGTTGGGATTGAAGATGGTAGAGGCGGGCGGCGGGGACAAAACTTTTTCCACGCGCACGGCTGCGAGAATTCTCGCGGTCACTCCCGAGCGTATTCGCTACTGGGTCAAGCGCAATCTTGTGCGCCCGCTGAATGCAGGCGGTCGCAAGTATCGGTTCGCGTTCAATGATCTGCTCGAGATGCGCCTCGCCAAGGAGCTGCTCGCCAGCCGCCAGCATATCGATCCGATCCAGCGATGCATCGAGCGGGGGCGCGCGCTCGTCGATCCAAACCGCTCAGTCACCTCGCTGAAACTGGTCAATGACGAAGGCCGCATCGTCGTGCGCGACGGTCCCTCGCTGATCGAGGCCGAGACCGGCCAGTTGTTGCTCGACTTTGACCGCAGCTATCAGCCCGGCACGGTCGAGGACGGTTTCGGTCCCGCCCGCGTGCGTGAGCGCTTCGACGAGGCGCGCCGGGTCGCCGACGAGGATCCGCTGCGCGCGCTCAACATCTACAGCGAGCTCGTCGGCCGCGAGCCCGGCAACTTCGAGGCGCATCTGCGCCTCGCCACGCTGCTCGAACGCGAGGGCGACCTCGGCGGCGCGCTCCGCCATCTGCTCGGCGCGGCCGCGATCGTTCCCGCCAGCGCCGACGTTCATCTGAAACTCGGCCTGCTCTACCGCAAGAAGGACGAGCACCAGAATGCACTGCGAAGTTTTTTGCGCACGCTGGAATGCGATCCCGCCAACGTCGAGGCCCATCGCAACGCCGCCGACATGTACGAAACGATGGGCCGCAAACGCGACTCGCAGCGCCATCTGAGCGCCATCCATCGTTTGATCAAAGGCGACTGATCGCTCCAACCGCCGGCGCTCGCGCCGCGTGTTGAATCACCGCGACTCGCGGCGATAAGCTCGCTCCTATGCCGCGCGATTCGCTCAAACCAATCGACATCCTGCGCCACGAACTGAAAGCGTTGCGCTTCATTCTCGACAACTTTCACTCAGGCAAACTCGGCGCCGGGGGCCTTCCGCCGCGCGAGGATTTCCAATCCGCACAAGCCCGCATGCTCTACGATTCGATCGTCAAATCTCCCAACCGCCAGGCCGCCGAGCGCGCGATTGCAAAGCTCGAACTCGACGAGGTTGACATCGATTCGTTCCTGCACCTGAGCGGCGAGCACTACTACACCTATCCGGCGCTCGTCCGTCAGCGCGCGGCGGCTATTCGCACGGGCAAGCTCACGGTCGAAGGCGCGTGAGTTCTTCGATCCCCAAAGAGATCCATCTGCTCCTGGATTCTGCGGGCGCGCTGATCGTCTTTCAGGAAAAAGGCGCGCCGTGGGCCCGCGTGCTCGCGTTCTCCAGCGAGGATCAAGCTCGCGAGTTCTGCCGCGCCAGCAATCTCGACGCTGCCGAAGTCGCTGCGATATCGACCGGCGATCCCCAGGCCGTCGCCGGTCTGATCAACTCGATCAAGCGGCGCGCCATCCGCAACCTCCTGCTCGATCTCGACTACAAGACCGGCGCCTGCACGCAAATCGACTTCGTGGGCGACTCTTTCGGCAATGCGATTGCCCACCAACTGACTCCACGAGGCCAGCACTGATCATGCAGTGCAATTTCTTTGCGCTCCGCCCGCTGAAAAACGGCGCCGCGACGCCGCGCTAATTTACTCCGCCCGTTCATCACTAGATCACAGGAAGCGCGAAACCCGGTTCGGATTTCGCTAACTCTGTTCGGTCTTTTCCCCGGCATGGGTGCAGGGGCTGGCCCCTGTCTACGTGAACATCGCGGCGATGCCTTTCGGCCTCACCGTCTTGCCCGCTGGCTTCATCGAATGCGCCAGCGCCTCGAGCTTCTGCTTGAACTCTTTCATTTCGGCCGCCTGCTTCGCTTCGAACGCCGCCGCGTCGCGCGCCGGCTTGCGCTCGAATGCCTCCCGTTGCGCCCGACGCCGATTGTAGAAGCCCTCGAAAGTCTCCCTCACAGCCCGGTACATCGCGGTCTTCGGCACGAATGATCCCAAGCATGACGGGCAATGGAACACCACGCCCTGCGCGAACAGCCGGTACGGAATCTTCCACGGCCCGTTGCAATCCTTGCAGATGACGGGCACTTCCCACGCGAGCGGATCGAATTCTGCGCGATCCGCTGAGGTTGCCGCTGCCGGCGCCGCCGCTGCTGGTGCGACCACAGGTTTCGCCGCCGCCACGGCAGGCTTGGGTGCCGCAGTTGGCGCCGCTGCAGGTTTAGCAGCCTCCGCCGGCGCGGGCGCTGGCTTGGGCGCGACCGGCGCGACTGCTTCGACTGCTGCGGCTGGCGCGGGCGCTTGCGCGCTGGCCGCGACCGCCGGTTTGCGAAAGCGCGACGGCGGGTCGTCGGGGATCGTCTCGTCGGGATGCAACTTGCGGGCGCGCGCGAGCAGCACGCCTTCGCTCTCGACGTTGGCCGGGTCGGGGATGCAGCAATCTACCGGACATACCGCCGCGCACGCTTCATGGTCGTAAAAGCCGACGCATTCGGTGCACTTCGACGGCACAATGTAATAGATTTCTTGTGCGATCGCGGGACTCGTCGCGCCGTCGAGCTCCCACGGCGCTCCGCCCGCGTAAATCGCCGTGTTCGGGCACTCCGGCTCGCACGCTCCGCAATTGATGCATTCGCTGGTGATCGTCGTCGCCATCTTGTGAACCGAATCTCAGTTAAATGACGTTGGAAGACCTGACAGGGAAAGCCCGCAACAGCATTGGCTTGCCGAAGCAGACCATAACCGCTGAAAGTTTTCTCTGTCAATCACCCACAATTCAAATAACTTGGCGCGCCATCTCACGATTACATTTACCATCCCACGCGCCGTTGGACCCCAAGAGGCTGGCGGTGAGCGTTTCATCCAGTGCGTCATCCGGGTAGATTCGGATCGCTTATGGCGGGCGGCGAGCGAATTTTGATGGAGGTCCGTGGCCTCACTCGTTCCATCCGCAACCCGCGACCCAGGCGCGGAGTTGGCCAGGCCGCGACGTTGCTGATCTTGCAACTGGCGATTTTGGCGATGGCGGGGTGCGGCTCCGGTAGTTCAGAATCGGCAGCACCGTCGAACGGCCAGTCTTCGGAGTTCGTGATGGCCGCCGACAAGTTGCCCCACGCGCTCATGCGTTCCGACGTGGTGCTGCTATCGGCTCAGAGCGCGATCGAGATCTCCAACCCCGGTTTCGTCAACAATGCCATCCCGGTGGACGTGGATGCGATTAGCAGCTTTGGCCAGCAGCCAGGCGCCTTCACCGACTACAGCGGTTGGGCCCAGATCTTCGGCCGCCTGGGAATTTCCGCTGCCAGCACGGTTATTGTCTATGACGACGGTGAGATGAAGTTCGCGTCGCGGGTGCGGTTTCTCGTCCACTACTTCGGTGCACGCACCACATATATCGTCAACGGCGGCTACAACGCGCTGCTACCGCTAATCGCCGACGGCCAACTGACAGAGACCCAACCCGGAACTCCGGCTTCGGCGATCTTCGACGTCACGATACAGGACAGTCCAATCCACCTCGTGCAGCAGGAAGATGTGGCGGCGGTGTTGGGCGATCCGCAAGTCACGCTGCTCGACGTGCGGACGCAGGCCGAATACGACGGGTGTCTGTTGCTTCCGGGGATCACGCGCGGCGGCCACATTCCGGGCGCGCGTAATCTACCAGTGGAACAGCTGCTCGAACCTCAATCCAGCGACTCGCAATTTTCATTTCTCCAATCGCCTCCCAGCTTGTTCGAGATCTTTTTCGCTTTTGACCTGCGCCGTCCGGATCGAATCATCGTCTACTGCCAGGATGGCGCAAAGTCATCGCTTGCGGCTACCGCTCTGATCGACGCTGGGTACATCGACGTGAGTCTCTACTACTTGAGCTATCTCGATTGGCAGGACAATCCGTCCAATCCCGTCGAATCGATCGGCCCCTGTAACTAATGACCCGTATCGAGTGGACGTGACCACCGGGGCTAACCTCGATGAGGCGATGTCCGGAGCGATGATGTCCGGAGCGATGTTGGTTTTTGAGTGGCGCTCGGAGATCCCCTCTCGATTCATCTAACTCGCAGTGTAGCGCGCGGGATGTTCCGAAGAGAACCGGCCGGGGACTGTATCGCCTTGCGTTCGTAAACGGGTTTTGCAACTATTACCGGGATTACTCGTCCAGCCCTGACTATTGAATATGTACTAACTAGTGCACGGGGACTGGCTTTTGACCTGAACCACTGGAGGAAAGCTCGGATGAAAAAGACAATTGCAAGCGTGCTCGGTGTTGTGGCCATGGCTGCATTCATGACCGCGTGCGGTCCTGACATGAAGACCATCAACAACGCCAGCGAAAAAGCTGAAGCGGATGCGACCAAGGCGGAAGCATCGGCGAATGCGGCGGAAGCTTCGGCCAATCAGGCTGCGACTGCCGCTCAGCAGGCCGAGACTGCGGCCAGCGGCGCAGAGGATGCGGTCCGTCGTGCTAACGACGCAGTGTCGCGCCTGGAAGCGGCGTTCTCGACCTCGGTTACGAAGTAATCGATTCGGACCTGGTTACGGAACCAGCCATTTGAAGCGGTGGCGGAGGGAGCAATCTCCTTTCGCCACCGCTTAGTCTTGTCTGCGCGATCGGCCTGCCGCCTGCACGGCGTCGTTGCATCTGTGAAATAACGGACGAGGTAAAGATCCGCGTTCCTTCGCTTCGCTTGGGATGACGCAAAAGCGCAGACGACCCCTCGTGTCATTCTTGTATGAGGTTCTGGGTATTGGAGAAGTGGATGAGGAAAAGGCCTGGGAGACCGCTGTCATTCACAGCCCGCGAAAGGCCGTCGCTCAGCAGGGGTGTCCACACCCAACAGCGGGGGCGAAGCCACCTTGGAGCTTGGGGTTTGTCGGCCAAACGGGAAATTTGACCACGATGTATTGGCTATGATTCAGTAGGCGCCGCGCAAGGGGTTCTGCCGTAGTCGCCGGGATCTGGCGAGGCGTGGAGGAAGGGCTGAAAATGAAAACGAGGCGCTATTTAAGTACGGTGTTTGCAGTCGGACTGATCGCGACGCTGACAAGCGCCTGCGCGCCCTCGCTCGCGTATCGGATGGGCCAAGGATTTTACTCGGATCAATACGCCAAACAGCAGGTGCAAGCTGCGGCCAACGCCGGCCAAGTGGAGAATCTCGGCCGGTTCGAAATTGTGAAAGGCGCTTGCTTCAACTACACGCAGGACCAGAACGATCACAACGTCATTTTCCCGGCTGTCCAAGAAGCGCTGCAAGAACGCCAGGGCAACGCGGCTGATCAGATCACCGCCAACGAGCAGTGGTACGACTTCCCGATGGGACTGTTGATCATCCCCGGCTTCCTTGGGTGCAGCTATTGGACGGTTAGCGGTGACGTGCTGCGCGTCAAGTCGGCCCCTGCGAACGGCGCTGGGAAACAATAAGGATCGTCGGCCTCGACGGGAAGCGCGGCGTAAATTCCGCGAGCGGGGGGAACTGAAAATGCGCGCAATTTTATGGCTCGCGGCGCTGATTTCTTTTGTAGTTGCCGCGAGGCCTGCGGCCATCGCGCTGGTGAGCGCGTGTTGCTCGCGGCGCTCTTGGTGATTGCGGCGTGCGTCGCGGCAAGCGCATTGTCGAAGCGAGCGCGCCGCTCGAATAGCAGTCAAAATCGCGGCCGCCACAGGATGAAATATTCGGACTTGCCTCCGGAGGTTCGCGAGAAAACCGAAACGGGCCTATGGACGCTCACCAAAAAGCTCGCCGAAATATTCGCCTTGGAGCACGGCGCTGATTTGATACGCCAGCCTTCTCCGGCGCCGGCCGAAGGAATCTGCGCGATCCTGGCTCAAGCCATTCGCAGCGAGTGGAACGCGATAAAACTGCGAGACGAGTTTATCTCGCAATTCAATCTTCCGAAGTCGCGGGCAGCCACGATCGCAAATACGGAACTTCATCGCGCGTACGAGCAGGCGAAGCTCCAAATTATGAAATCCGAGTCGATGACTCGCGACATGGCAGATGCGCTCAATCGAGTGGGCGATCGTGCGAAACGGCTTTGGTATCCAGAAACGCTTCGCTTGGAACGCCTCGAAAAGCGGCCTATCAAGAAATAGCGCTCACCTGAAATTGCAAGCTTAAAGACTGGCACGGCTGATGGTTTATCGTGCGCTCGTCGATGATCATCATCTTGTCGTGCACGATCAGATGCTTGCCGTCGGTCCAGGTCGGGATGTGATAGCTGACCCGTGTTCGTCCCGTTAAATCCCACTGAATCCCATCCGATCCCGCGAGATTTGCGTCAAGTACACGCGCCTGCGGCGCGGGTGAGGCGGCTAAGAAGTCGCTCGGAACACAACATCTTACCTGGGGCGAGGTGGGAATCGGACTTGTCGCGCGGCAGATGGTTTGATCGATCACTTTGCAGATGGTTTGATCTGAGCGAGCGGTCAGCGTGCCAGATGGTTTGGGTGAGCGTATCCTGGCTGATCGGCGAAGAGGATCGCCCCGCTGAAAAGTAACAACGGGAGGAAAGCAGACGATGAAACGGTTCGCGATCGCGTTTCTTTCAATCATCGCGCTCCCCGGGTGCGCGCTGCCGCCGCCGCCAGCCCAGCAGCTGTCTACCAATGGGCAGCCGATCCTAGTGACGACGACCAATGACGTGCCAGGTCGCGAAATCCAAATCCTCGGGATGGTGAGCGCCTACAATAATGATTGCGGCGAGAAGATCGGCGCGGCAGCGCTGCGGAAATATCCTCTCACTGAAGCGGTCATCGGATATCATGAGCAGCAGAGCACGTCGTGCTCCGGCGGGACGTTCGGCGGCATGCCCTATACTCTGTGTGGCGAGGCCTGCGAAGGGACGGCGGTTGAGTTCGTAGAGCGCGACGACGGGGGAACTCCGCGATAGCGTTACTTTCCGTGCAATTGCATCGGGGAGGTTTGTCCCTCTGATGCGCTAGGCTGCCTGCGCATTGATGCAGGCAGTCCAAAAATACGAAGCAGTTTTTCTCGAGGCCGTCTCGCGCGTGCTCGACTTCGAGGGCGGATAGGTCAACGATCCTCCGATCCCCGTGCCGAAACCAATTTCGGAATCTCCAAGAGGCGATCCGAAACTCTGATCCGAAAGTCGATCCGAAAGTCCACTGAGCGATCGGAAAGTCCGAAATAGCGCTTGATTTTACTAGGGCTGCCTAAAAAACCATCTGCACAGGCCGCGATCCGAAAGTTGCCGTTCAGATAGAGTTCAAAACCCCGGAAAAAGCCGCGTAATAGGCCCCGTTTTCAGCCCCCCGTCCCACTTCGTCCCGCTTGGTCCCGTTTAATCCCGCCAGATCATTCCATCTGTCGTGTGACAGGACTCACGGCGAAGAAAAAGATCCGGGGTCGCTGCGCTCCGCAGACTCCGGTCGGGATGACAAAAAAAACGCTCGGGATGACAAAAAAAGTTCTAATAGGGTCCTTCGACTTCGCTCAGGGTAAACTCCGACCGCATCTTTTTTCTTCCTCACTAAGGTGCAGGGGTCACCCCTGGCCGTGGCGACGGCAGCGCAGTATTAAGACCCGTTGGCAGGGGCCGCGCGCGACAACGGAGCGCGGCCTTAATACCGGGTGCAGGGGTCACCCCCTGCCGCGACTACTGATCCGAGGACCCTTTGTCGTTGGGATTCACCACGTGCCTGAGCGCCTTGCGAACCCGCTCGCGCAGCGTGTCGTCGCGCTCGATTCGTCCCTCGAGCTGCCTGAACTGCGCCACCGTGAGGCCTTGTCGCGGCGCGGCCTGCTCGACCGTCAGGTTGTGGTCTTTCTGCATCGCCTCGTAAACGCTGATGTACTTGTCGACCTGGTTGGTCGGAACATCGGTGTCATCGTCGTCGGCCTGGTCCGGGGCGGCCGGGGCCGCGGACTGCGCCGCGAGTTGAAGAGCTTGCTCCTGAAGTTGGGATTTAATCCGGCCAGAGCTGTGAGTTGACGCGATCGGCGCCGGCCACGCGCGCGAGGCCGAAAACGTCCCGATCGCTCCACAGATTATCGCTATCGCTGCGAGCGCCGCGCCCGCGCGCTTGCCCGGGTAAGGCTCGTTAATTTGATCCACTTCGAATAGCCTCCGCCAGAAATCCAGCCAGCCTGCCGTGATCATCCTTGCACGCCGCGCGAACTTCATAAAGATACTCAGGTTGACGGCAGTCCCCTTGCATTGCCTGACGCGATGCTTAAATTCGAAGCGGTCCAGCGACCGCCGGCGTGGCGGTCTGCCGGCCTGAATCCATGGCGAAATAGCAAGACGGAGATAAATCTACATGCCAGCCAAAACGGTTGAGCTGCACGAGAGAGCGCGGGTCGGAATGGTCAAGGGCGCGACGCTGGTGATGGAAGCCGCGCGCGTAACGCTTGGCCCCAGGGGCCGCAACGTGATGATCCAGAGGAGCTTCGGCTCGCCGACCATAACCAAGGACGGCGTGACCGTGGTCAAGGAAATCGAACTCGAAAACCACTTCGAGAACATGGGCGCGAAGCTGATTCGCGAGGTCGCGCAGAAGACCTCCGACGTCGCCGGCGACGGCACCACGACCGCGACGGTGCTGGCTGGAGCGATCGTGCGCGAGGGGATCAAGCTGCTGGCGGCGGGATTCCCCGCGATGGAACTGCGCCGCGGAATCGACGCCGCGGTGGTCAAGGCGGTCGCAACTATCAAGGAGATGTCGCGGCCGGTGAAGGAACGCGAGCGGCTGGAGCAGGTCGCGACGGTATCGGCCAACGGCGACAACTCGATCGGCAAAATTGTCGCCGACGCGATGGACAAGGTCGGCAAGGAAGGCGTGATCACCGTCGAAGAGGCGCGCGGCCTCGAGACGGTGCTCGATCTGGTTGAAGGGATGTGCTTCGATCGCGGCTACCTGTCGCCGTACTTCGTCACCAATGCCGACAAGTTGACGGTTGAACTCGACGAGCCGCTGATTCTGTTCCACGAAAAGAAACTTTCGAACCTGCGCGAAATCCTGCCGCTGCTCGAAAGCGTGGTGCAGACCGGACGCCAGCTCCTGATAATCGCCGAGGACGTTGACGGCGAGGCGCTGGCCGCGCTGGTCGTCAACAAACTGCGCGGTACGATCAAAGTCGCGGCGGTGAAGGCGCCGGGCTTCGGCGATCGACGCAAGGAAATGCTGCAGGACATGGCGATTCTGACCGGCGGCACTCTGATCGCCGAGGAACTCGGCGCCAAGATCGAGAAAGTCGAGATCGCCGCGCTCGGCAAGTGCAAGAAAGTTCTGATCGACAAGGACAATACCACAATCGTCGGCGGCGCCGGCAAAAAGTCCGAAATCCAGGGACGAATCGAATTGATCCGCCGCCAGATCGAGGAAACCACCTCCGACTACGACCGCGAGAAGCTCCAGGAGCGGCTGGCCAAGCTCACCGGCGGCGTCGCCGTGATCAAGGTTGGCGCGGCGACCGAAGTCGAACTGAAGGAAAAAAAGGCGCGCGTTGACGACGCGGTTCATGCGCTGCGCGCTGCAGTCGAGGAGGGAATCGTGCCCGGCGGCGGCGTCGCGCTGGTACGCGCGATCGCGGCGGTGAAGTCGCTCAGACTCGATGAGAACAAAAAGGCCGGCGCGGGAATCGTTGCGGCTGCGATGGCGGAACCGCTCAAGCAGATCGCGCGTAACGCCGGTCACGAACCGGAAATCGTTCTCAACGCAGTGCTCGAAGGCAAAGCTGATTTCGGTTTCAATGCCGCCACCGAAGTTTACGAAGATCTGGTCAAGGCGGGCGTGATCGATCCGGCCAAGGTGGTCCGTTGCGCGCTCGAGAACGCGGCCAGCGCCGCATCGATGATGCTGACGACGGAGGCTGCCGTGGCTGAAGCGCAGAAGAAGCCGGCGCCGATGGCGGGGATGCCTGGCGGCGGTGGGATGGGCGGCATGGGCGGCGGCGGAATGGGCGGCATGGGCGGAATGGACGACTACGGCGACGACTTCTAGTCGCGCGGCGAGTATTGGCGATCGCCGAACATCTACGAAACGGTGCCGAGAGGAACGAAGAAAGCGTTTTGACGGGAACCGGATGTCGCGTGAATCAAATAGTCGTTTTCGCGCTCTCGTTATAGCTACATTGTAAACTGTCGAGAGTAGCTACCGACAACTCTGCCGAGCGCGAGAAGATTAGCAATGATGCGGAATATCCCACTGTGAGTGGACGTAAATGGAATCGACATCAGTGGTTTAGCTGTGACTTTTAATCGCATCTTCATAATGCACCGTGGCGACGCGCAAGATGTATATAGCCAGTCCAAAATGGTATTTTCTCCCGGCATTTCGCACGATGAAGGCTTGCAAGGGACCGGGAGTTTGTGAGAGAAAGATGACTGTCTTAAATGCAGGGGCCGCGAATCACTTAGCAATGCTCCTGCGCATTCCTTAGGAGGAAGAAATGGAAGGGTTAATGAGAAAAACTTCGAAACTGGTTGGTCTTGCCGGGGCTGTGTTGGCCCTTTCGTTGCTCGCGGGATGTTCGTCGAACGAGCCGGATCCGGCACAGCGCGCCGTCAACGCGGCGAACCGCGCTGATCAGGCTGCGGCCCGCGCGGACTCGGCGGCCCAGAAATCCGCGGCGGCTGCGGCGCAGGCTCAGGCGGCTGCCAGCCGCGTAGAGCAGGCGGCCAGCGATGCGAAGGCGGCTGCGGACCGTGCAGAGGCGATCGCGTCGAAGACGATTTCGGAACATCATGAACATCGTGCGGCCCGTCGTCGCCACAAGAAGGCGGCCGAAGCAGGCGCAGCGGCAGGCTCAGCAGCTGGTGCCGAGGCAGGCGCAGCGGCAGGAGGAACAGCAGGTGCAGCGGCTGGTGGCGCGACGGCTCCAGAGCCCGCTCCGGCTCCCGCGACTCCGTAATTTCGCTCAGGCTGGATAATCACGAGGGCGGTTGCATTAGCAGCCGCCCTCGTTCGACTTTCCCTATTCCCTCGCCGGACTGATTACTCAGTTGCGGCTTCAGCTTTGCTGATTGGCAGTGCCGTGCGCGTACGCGGCTCGGCCGTGAGCTGTCTCAACTCGCGAAGGTGACTATTACTTTCAGCGATTCGGGCTTTTGCGCGGTCGCAAACGCCTCGTTGATCTGCGCCAGCGCAAACCGATGCGTCACCAGTTCGGCGGCGTTGATCACGCCGCGCTCGACCAGCGACAATGCCTGGCGCGTTTCGTCGGGTCCGCATGAATAGCTCGGAATGAGCCGGGTCTCGTTGAAGTAGAGATCGTGCGGTTTGACGAGCAGTTCGTCGCCGGGGGGCGTCGCCGTGAATTGAACGACGGTCGCTCCCTTTCCGGCGGCGGCAATGCCCGCGGCGATTGCCTTGGAAGTGCCGGGTCCGACGATCACGACGTCGGCCATCGCGCCGTTGGTGATTTCGCGCACCTGCTCGATCATGTTGTCGCCCTCGACCACGATTCCACAATCCGCTCCGAGTTCGACCGCGCGGCTGGCGCGCGAATGAAACAGGTCAGCGCCGATGATCATCCCGGCGCCGAGATGGCGCGCCAGCTTCACGTGCATCATGCCCATGATGCCCAGACCGATGATCAGAATTGTCTCGCCGGGCTTCAGGCCCGAGCGCTTTAGTGACTTGACGACGCAGGCGGCGGGCTCGATGAGCACGCCGTCGGCGTCGGTCATCGAGTCGGGGAGCGGCAGCGTATCGCGCTGATTGGCCGCGCTCACGAGAAAAAACTCCGCCATCCCGCCCGGAACGATGTTGGTCGCGCGCCAGGTCGCACACTGAACGTATTCGCCGCGCCTGCACGCTGCGCATTGAAAGCAGGGCGCATGATGGTGCACGAAAACGCGGTCGCCGGTCTTGAAGCCGCGCACCGCCGCGCCGGTCTGCTCGACGACGCCGACCGGTTCGTGGCCGAGCACGAGCGGCGCCTTGCGCTTGAGGTACCAGGGCATGATGTCGCCCGAGCAGATGCCGCACGCGCGCGTGCGGATCAGAATGTCGCCGTCGCCGAGCCGGGGTCGGGCGCATTCCTCGACGCGGATGTCGCCAAAATCGTAGAGCCGTGCTACCTGCATAAAGTTACCGAGTCGCGGACCCGGGATGATGAAACTTTGTGGTCCGCGCACGCGCTTGTCAACGCCACGCGCAAAAATCCCCCGTTCGCACGCCGAGAGGAGCAATACGCTATCGCCCCAAACGGCCTGGTTTTTATTCGAGCACCTGACATTTTGTTGGTTCGACTGCTAGTGTTGATTGCGGTTCAATTCGCCCCACCGAATCGAGACCCAAACTCGAAATAACGATTGGTTCCGACAAAAGGAGGAGATGATGCGATTGATACGCCTGATGGGTTTACTGGGTTTGCTCTCCCTCTCGGCATGCACATCCGTGGGGTCGCTGGGTGTTATTACAAAAAGTGGCCTGCTCCCCAATTTCCCGCCAATCATAAGTAGAGTCCGCCGGTTTTTTCGCCCTCCTCGGGCGGTTGCGTTTCCCGTCTTTTTAACGCTGCGAACT
>NZ_DATCTO010000023.1 GCF_036567905.1 Candidatus Binatus sp. | reverse complement strand
GCCGTGGTTCAGAATGCGGCGCGTCAGACAACCGCGCCGCACAAATTTCCGTCACCCTAATCGGCTTGCGATGCGGGGCGCCGGAACGATCGGGTTTAGCCGCTTCGGGGCATTTGGTTTACATGCGGGGAGCGATTGGCTAGTTTGGGCGGCGTTTTTGGTGTGCTTGAGTGACATCCGGAAAATTCAACGCGCGCGCGCCGCGTGCGCCGTCATCTTTCGGGCTTCATCGCCCGCCGCGCGGGTTATTGCCGGCCGGCCGCGCAATGCGGACGCCGGGCGGCGCGCCAATCCTGATGGCGCTGGCGGCGTTCTCGCTCTCGCTTTCGTTGTTCGCCGCCGCCGTCGCCCGTGCGCAGGGCCCGGCTCCGATAATCTCCAAGATTGAGATCACCGGCAATCAACGCGTCGAACAGGACGCGATTCTGATCCACATCACGCAGCAGCCGAACCAGCCGCTCGATCAGACGGCGGTCGATGCGGACATCAAGTCGATTTACCGGATGGGTTTTTTCGAATCGGTGACCGCCCGCGTGGAGCAGCAGGCCGGCCGCGGCGTGCTGGTGTACCGGGTGAGGGAGCGCCCGCAAATTACCGACGTCAAGTTTTACGGGATGAAGGCGATCCGGTCGAACGACGACAAGATAGTCGCGGCGGTGAAGGTGCATCCGGGGTCGATCCTCGATCCGGTCGGAGTAAAGGAGACGATCGCCGGCGTGACCCAGGTTTACGCGGACCAGGGCTACACGGACGCCAAAGTAGTCTTCAAGCCGATACCGCAGCCCGACAACACCGCGTTCGGCGAATTCGACGTGACCGAGGGGCTGAAGGTCCAGATCACCAAGATCGTATTCGTGGGCAACAAGGCGTTTTCATCGTCCATTTTGAGCGGCAATATGGAAACGCGAACCCACAGCAAATTGCTGAGCTGGTTGACCGGATGGGGCGCGCTCGATCAGAAAAAATTGCAGGCGGACGTCGATCGGCTGACGGCGTTTTACTACGACAACGGCTACCTCAACGTGCAGGTCGCGCAGCCGCAGGTGGTGCGCAGCGGCGCGCAGATTACCATCGTAATTACCATCGACGAGGGCGCCCCGTACCGCGTCGGCCGAATCAACATCGAGGGCAACCTGAAGTATCCGCGCCGCGAACTGCGCCGGCTGCTGACGATGAAGAGCGGACAACTGTTCCGCGGCTCGGCGTTGCAGCGCCAGGTGCTCGCGCTGTCGGATTTCTACTCGAATCGGGGCTACGCGTACGTCAATATCGATCCGCGCACACAACTGGTCCACACCACCCGGCGAGTCAACGTGATATTCGTGGTCAATCCCGGTCACGAAGTGCTAATCGACCGCGTCAATATCAGCGGCAACACCAAGACCTCGGACAAGGTAATCCGCCGCGAGATCCAGCTTCAGGAGCAGGAGCCGTACAGCGCCGAAGAGATCCGGGATTCGAAGGTGCGGCTGGACCGGCTGGGCTTCTTCACCGACACCCGCATCACAACCGCGCCGGCGGCGCAGCCCGACAAGATAAACCTCGACGTGAACGTGACCGAGGCCAACACCGCGTCGTTCCAGGTGGCGGGCGGATTCGACACCTATCAATCGGTGTTCGGCAACTTTACCCTGGGCAACACCAACCTCTTCGGCGGCGGCGAATCGCTGATCCTCAACGCGCAGGTCGGCTATTTTTTCCAGAACTACAGCATCAGTTACACCGAGCCGTGGTTCCTGGACATCCCGCTCGGCGTGGGCATGCAGTTGTTCGACAACAAAACTTACCTGCTGAGCTTCAACCAGTCGTCGGCAGGCTTCACCCTGACCACGACCTATCCGCTGACCGAGCTCGGCTTCAAGAAACTGGGACCGTTCTCGCTCAAGGACGTGCAGGCGGGGCTGGGCTACTCGTTTCAGAGCATCGGAATCACCGGGCTGAACCAGTATACGACTTACCAAATCGCGCGCTACAAGGGCTACACGCAGACTTCGGAAATTACGCCGACGATACGCCGCTTCACC
This sequence comes from Candidatus Binatus sp., assembly GCF_036567905.1. Classification (NCBI taxonomy): domain Bacteria; phylum Candidatus Binatota; class Binatia (SeqCode); order Binatales (SeqCode); family Binataceae (SeqCode); genus Binatus (SeqCode); species Binatus sp. (SeqCode). The sequence continues at coordinate 50,440 of NZ_DATCTO010000023.1, read as the reverse complement.
GTGGATAATCCGGTCGATCCGCGCACCGGCACCGTCGAGAGTCTCAACATGGATTTCGGCGGAGTCGGTGGCGGCAACTCATTCATCAAGGGCATCGCGCATTTCCGATATTTCTACCCGTTCCTGAAGAGCCAGTCGCTGGGAACGTTCGTGCTGTCGCAGGGAGTCACCTTCGGCATCGGGACCAACCTGCAAAGCGGCACCGGCGGCGAGATGCCACTGTACGAGCGATTCTTCCCCGGCGGTGTCGGCGGTCCCGGCGACGTGCGCGGCTATCAGCTCTATTCGTTGGGACCGCAATGGACGGGGTACGCCAAGAACGGGGTTCCGTTGAGCGTCCAGGACGTCGGCGGCAGCAAGGAATTGCTGCTGAGCAACGAAATCACCTTCCCGATACTGTCGGGATTGGGAATCCGCGGGGTGATATTCAGCGACGCGGGGCAATCGTACCTGCTCAAGAATTCGATCACTCTCGACAGTCTGCAGGCGTCGTTTGGAATCGGCGTACGCTGGAAGTCGCCATTCGGGCCGCTGGCCCTGGATATCGCCATCCCGATCAACCCGCGGCCGGCCGACCAGAGCACCGTCTTCGAAATCGGGGCCGGCTCCCCGCTCTAGCGCCGATCGATTTTCCGACAGCGAGCGACAATGAGGGCGTTGGCAACTGGATTTGATGCTCGATGAAGTACTATTGTGATATATTTCCCAAGCGCGAGTGATGCGCCGCGATGCGGACGCGTCCCAGGTGGGTAGTCAACAGGAGGCTTTTCGGGCTGTATGAGGCAACGGTTGTTGTTCATCGGTGCGTTGTTCGGTGCGTTCCTTGCGGTGGCGTCCGCGGCAGTTCCCGCGCACGCCGACCTGAAGTTCGCGTATGTTGACGTGCAGCGAGCGCTCAATGAGTGTGACGCCGGCAAGCGGTCCAAGGCCGAATTCCAGGGCCGTGTCTCATCGGTGGAGGCGAAACTGCAGCGGCAGCAAAATGAGGTCCAGTCGCTTAAGGACGAGATAGAAAAAAAGGGCATGCTGATGAACCCGGATCAGCGCCAGAGTCTGCAGGACCAGTACGTGGAAAAGCTCAAGAACTTCGAGCGCGACTACAAGGACTCGAAGGACGAGTTGCAGGCCAAGGACCAGGCGGTCACGGCGAAAATCGTGCATGACCTTGCGCAAGTCATCCGCACGCTTGGAGAGCGTGACGGCTACACGATGGTGATGGAGAAGGGATCGATCCTGTGGGGTGCTCCAGGCATCGATATTACCGACCAGGTAATCCGCAGTTACAACGCGATGCACGTGACGATAGGCTCGGTCGGCGAAGGCGCCGGCGGCGGGATATCGCGCGCGAGCGAGCAGGCCGGCGCACCGGCTCCGTCGGATTTCGGCTCAGCGGCGGCCAAGCGCTCGACGATCTCGAAGTAGGCCGCTCGAACCAAGATGCACGAAGTAATTCCCGGTGCCTGACGACGCAAAAGTCGCGGAGCTTGGGCGCGTGTTGGGACTGCTGCCCCATCGCTATCCGTTTCTGCTGGTCGATCGCATCATAGAACTCGTCAAGGGCCGCATCGTAACCGTCAAGAACGTAAGCTTCAACGAACCGTACTTCGCCGGGCATTTCCCGGGTCATCCCGTGATGCCGGGGGTGTTGATCGTCGAGGCGCTGGCGCAGTCGGGGGCGATCCTGGCGCTCAATGAAGTGGGCGGGGACCCGGCACGTCTGTTCATGCTGACAGGACTGGACAAAGTGCGCTTTCGCCGCCGCGTAATCCCGGGTGATCAGCTGCGGATGGAAGTAAAAATTCTAAAATTTCATCGTCCGCTGTGGCGGATGCAGGCGGTGGCCCGCGTCGGCGACGAACTGGCGGCCCAGGCGGAATTGTCCGCGATGGAAGTCGAGGAGCAAGTCCGATAGCGGGCCGAATCCATCCCTCCGCGGTCATCGACAAGCGCGCCGAACTCGACACGAGCGTCGAAGTCGGTCCGGGCGCGGTGATCGGACCGGAGGTCAAGATAGGCGCCGGCAGCGTGGTCGGCCCTTGCGCGATGATCGAGCGTAACACCACGATTGGCGAGCGCAATCGCATCTGGCAGTTCGCCGCCATCGGCGCGGAACCGCAGGACCTCAAATTCAAGGGCGAACCGTCAGTCGTCGAAATCGGCGATGACAACATGATTCGCGAGTTCGCGACCATTCACCGCGGCACCGAAGGCGGTGGGATGATAACAAAAGTTGGCAGTCACACGCTGGTGATGACGTACGCGCACGTGGCGCACGACTGCATCATCGGCGACCACGTGATCCTGGCGGCGTGCACGGGGCTGGCCGGCCACTGCGCGATCGAGGAGTACGCCATTTGCGAGGGCCAGGTCGGGGTGCATCAGTTCAGCCGCATCGGCACTCACGCGATCGTGGCGGCGGGCGCGAAGGTGGCGCAGGACGTGCCGCCGTACTCGATGGTGGCGGGAACCGAGCGCGCGCGGCTGGCCGGCGTCAACGAAGTCGGCCTGCAGCGGCGCGGCTTCAAGCCCGAAACGATTGCGGCGCTCAAGTCCGCGATCCGCACGCTGTTCTTTTCGAAGATGCTGCGCGACGATGCCGTGAAGCAGGTGCTGGACGAGTACGGTACGGTTGCCGAGGTCGTGCGGCTGGTTGATTTCATAAACAACTCGAAGCGCGGAGTCGTCGGCCGCGAGCGTGAATAAGCTCGGGCTCATCGCGGGCAACGGCGTCTTCCCGCTCGAAGTGGCGCGCGCCGCACGCGAGCGCGGAATAAAAATTATCGCCGTCGCGCACCTCAATGAAAGCGATCGCGCGCTTGACTCGGTGGCCGGCGAAGTAACCTGGATCAAAGTCGGCGAGCTGCAGAAAATAATCGACGTCTTCAAAAACGCCGGAGTCTCGCAAGCCGCGATGGCCGGCGGCATCTCACGCGCGCGGCTGAAAGATTCTTTCGCGCCCGACGCGCGCGCGCTTAAGATGCTGGCGGGAATCGGACGCTTCAGCGACGACGCGGTGCTCCGCGGCGTCGCGCGTGAAGTCGAAGCCGAAGGCATCGAAATGATCGATCCGATCCCGATGATCGAGCATTGGCTGGCGCGCGCCGGCGTCGGCGCCGGACCCGAGCCGACTCCCGCGCAAATCCGCGACCTCGAGCTCGCATTCGCGGTCGCGCGCCGGCTCGGCAGCTACGACATCGGCCAGACTGTCGCGGTTCGCGACGGGATGGTCGCCGCGGTGGAAGCGCTGGAAGGAACCGACGCCGCGCTGCGCCGCGCAGCCGCGTTGGTGGGCGCGGGCCTGGTGGTGGCCAAGGCGGCCAAACCGGGGCAGGACATGCGCTTCGATCGCCCCGCGATTGGCCCGGCTACGGTGCAATTGCTCGCCGAGATCGGCGCGGCGATGCTGGGCGTCGAAGCCGAAGTCGCGCTGATCCTCGAACGCGAGCGCACGCTCGAGCTCGCGTGCGCGAAAAACGTGACGTTATACGGCTATGCGAAAACCGGTGGTTGAGCTGCGCGCCGCGGTGATTGGCGCGGGCCGCCTGGGCACCTTGCATGCGCGCAAGTACGCCGCCATTGCGGGAATCAAGCTCGCACACGTCGTCGATATCGACGCCGAGCGGGCGCGGGCCGTGGCGATGGAAGTAGGCGCGACGCCGCTGGCCGACTACCGAATGCTGGCGGGCAGGGTGGACCTGGTGACGGTCGCGTCGCCCGGCGTAACGCATCATGAGATCGCATCCGCGATGCTGAAATCGGGCATCGACGTGCTGCTGGAAAAGCCGATGGCCGAGACGCTGGTGCAGGCGCGTGAACTGGCCGGGTTGGCGTCGACCAGCGGCCGCATTCTTCAGATAGGCCACCTCGAGCGGTTCAATCCGGCGGTCGTTCATCTGCATTCGATCGTGAAAAATCCGCGCTTCGTGGAATGCCATCGGCTCGCGCCGTTCACCGAGCGCGGCACCGACGTGGATGTGGTGCTCGATCTGATGGTGCACGACCTCGACGTGATCCTGTCGGTGGCGCCGTCAGAGGTCGCGTCGCTCGAGGCGGTCGGGGTCGCAATCCTTACCGATCGAATCGACCTCGCCAACGCGCGCATCCGCTTCCGCAGCGGTCTCATCGCAAATCTGGTCACCAGCCGCGTGTCGGCCCGGCGCGAACGCAAGATTCGCTTCTTCCAGCCCGACGCGTACCTATCGGTTGATTACGAGGCGCGCAGCATCCAGATCTATCGCAAAGCTCCGCCGGCGCCGGGCGCGCAGTTCCCCACCATCTCGGCCGAGCAGATCGATTTCGGCGAAGGCGATCCGCTGGCCGACGAAGTCAATGCGTTCGTCGCGGCAGTTCGCAGCAGGTCCACGCCGGCGGTCAGCGCCGAGGACGGACTTCGCGTGATGGAACTAACCGAGAGAATCAAGGAAGTGATGCTGACGGATTCGGTCGCGCCTTGACGCTTGCGCTGCGCTGCGACAGCATCGATTTGTGATGCGTCCGCTCAGGCTCAAGCTTCTCGGCGGTCTGGTGCTCGCAGCCGGCGCCGCCGCGTTTCTCATCTTCACCGCGAGCTCAGATTGCACAACCGTGACCGGCAGCAACGAAGTCGTGGTCAACGTGTCCGCGATGCGTCCCGGCAGCGCGCGGCCTTTCTGTTATACCGATGACACAGGCAAGCGGCTGCGCTTCGTGCTCGCGCGCGGGGTCGATGGCAACGTGCGCTCGGTGTTCGACGCATGCCGAGAGTGCTTTGCGTTCCATCGCGGCTACCGGGTGGTCGGGGGCGAGCTGATTTGCCGGGTGTGCGGGAATCACTACCCAATCGATCGGATGACTGAAGGCAAAGCGTCGTGCGTGCCCGTCAGCTTGCCGCACAAGGACGATTCCGGAATCGTACGCATCAAGACCGCAGATCTTAAAGCCGGAGACGCGCTCTTCTGACTATCTGAGTAGCTATAGCGAGGGCATGGTTGATATTCACAAATTAGTAACGGATATATAACCAGTAGGATATAACATGAGTATCCACTCTAATCTCCGGTCTCTCGCCATCATCGTAGCAATGACCTCGAGCCTGTTCGCGGCCGCCGGATGCCACGGCGACTCAACCACGGCCGCCTCGAGCTGCCTCACCGACACCATGCTCGTCGATCAGAATGGCAACCAGCTCTCGCTCGCGTCGCTCAAGGGCAAACCGCTGGTGGTGGATTTCATCTATACCTCGTGCCCGGGGGAGTGCCGGATGGAGACGGCGAAATTGACAAACGTCGCGCTCCGGCTGGGGACCGACCTCGGTTCGAAGGTCACCATCGTTTCGATCAGCGTCGATCCCGAGCATGACGGCCCCAAGCAGTTGCTCGATTACGCACGTCAGCAGGGGGCGAACGAGAAAGGATGGTATTTCCTGACCGGAGGTCCCGGAGACATCGATAAAGCGCTGGCGGGCTTCAAGCTCAGCCGGCAAATCATGCCGGACGGTTCGATCGGCCACCTGGTCGATATGATGCTGATCGGGCCGGATGGGCGGTTGGTGCGAGAATACAACGGCGAAATCGTAAAAGCCCAGGATATCGTCGATGACCTCAGAAAGACCCTGAACAAGGGTTGAGAGATGCAGCATGAGACGGGCAATGATTTTCGGCTCCTCGGTTGCGGCGATTCTGGCGCTGACATATCTGTGGCCATCGTTCGGCGGTTCATCGGCGGACAATGGCGGCGCGCGCGGAGCGATGTGCATCGCGGGTCATTGCTGCTGCGCGGGGCGGGCGGAGGCCAAGACCGTCGCGGCCAACGCGGCGCAGGGCCGTTTGACGCTCGATCCAAACCAGTTCACCGGTCCGGTAAAGCAGGCGTACATGGTTGCGGAGAAAAATCCCGCGCTACTGGCGGAACTGCATTGCTATTGCGGATGCGACAAGGCGGACGGTCATCAGAATCTGCTCGATTGTTATCGCGGCCTCCATGGCGCGACCTGCGAAATCTGCACCGAGGAGGCCTTACTGGCGGAACGGATGTCGGAGCAGCGTTCGCCGCTCGATCAGATACGCGACGCGATCCGCAGGCGGTTCGCTTCCGACAACTGAATCGCACGGGCAGGGCTATTTGCGGCGCCGTGTTTTTCAATCACAATCCCTTCGATGCCGTTGAATGCCGAAGCGCCGCCGCCGCCTGATGAACGCGTGAAAGAGACCGCACGCAGGCACCGCATCATGATCGTTGCGGGCGAGGCGTCGGGCGATCTTCATGGCGGCGATTTGGCGCGGGAAATTCTCGCGCGCGATCCGTCGTGCGACCTGTTCGGAATTGCGGGCGAGAAGATGCGCGCAGCCGGGGTGCGGGCGATCGTCGCAACCGAGGACATCCACGGGCTGGGACTTTCGGAGCTGGCTTCCACGATTGGGCGCACGATCGGCGCGTTTCGCGCACTGCGTCGAATCATCAGGCGGGAGAAGCCGGACCTGGTGATCCTGATTGACTACGCGGAGTTCAACCTGATTCTCTCCGGCACGGCCAGGCGCGCGGGCGTGCCGGTGCTTTACTACATCACGCCGCAAGTCTGGGCGTGGCGGCGCGGCCGAATCAACAAGCTGGTGGATCGCGCGGGCCGCCTCGCGGTGGTGCTGCCGTTCGAGGCCGAACTGTTCCATCGCGCGGGCGAGCGCGTTTCATTCGTTGGGCATCCGCTGCTCGATCGGGTCGCCACGGTCCAGAGCCGGGAGGAGACGCTGAAGCGCCATGGATTCCCGCCGCGCGCGCGAATCATCTCGATCCTGCCGGGCAGCCGCCGCGCCGAAGTTCGTTACCTGCTGAGTCCGATGGTCAAGGCGGCGCGGATTGTCGCGCGCGATCATGGCCTTGAAATAGCGCTCGCGCTGGCGCCGACCCTGACCCAGGCCGAGCTCGCCGAGGTTGGACGCACGGAGTTGGCGGGAATCAGGATTGTCGAGGGCGACACATACAACCTGGTCGCGGCGAGCGAACTCGCGCTGGTCGCGTCGGGGACCGCCACGCTGGAGACGGCGCTGCTCGGATGCCCCGAAGTTATCGCCTACAAAGTGTCGCCACTTACCTATATCCTAGGGCGGATGCTGGTTACGGGAGTGGAATTTATCGGGATGCCGAATATCCTGGCGGGCCGGCAAATCGTGCCCGAACTGATCCAGGGCGACGTGACCGCGGAGAAGCTGGTGCGAGCCGCCGAGCCGCTCCTGAGCGACACGATACGCGCGGAAACGGTGGCCGCGCTGACGGCATTGCGCGAGAAGCTCGGATCGCCGGGAGCGGCGGCGCGGGTCGCGACGATCGCGCTCGAGATGATCGGAGTCAGGATGAACGCATGAAGCTGCTGACCCCGTTGCAATGGCGGCTGTTCGGCTACCTGCGCAAATACCTGTTCCCGTACGTGCTGTTGCTGGGCATCGCGATGGCCTTGCTGTCGGCGGCCAGCGCCGGAATCCCGTTCATCATGAAGTTGGTGGTCGATCTGGTCGCCAATCTCAAAGTCGCCCATCAGCTCGATCCGCACAGCGCCTCGAAGCTGCGTGAATTCTCGCTGATGCTCGCAGGATTATTTTTGCTGCGCGCGTTCGCGAATTTTTCCAACGACTACTTGAGCTCATATATATCCCAGAAGCTGACGATGGATATCCGGGCCGATCTGAACGAGAGCCTGCAGCGCCAATCGCTGAGCTTTTTCAACCGCACGCCGACGGGCGTGATGGTTGCGCGAATCATCAGCGACGTCGGCCTGGTGGTGTCGAGTCTGAGCAGCGGCGTGTTTTCGATCTTCGGCGACGGCATGTCGCTGATCGCGTTGCTGGTGACGGCCTTCTGGCTCGACTGGCAGCTCGCGATCATCGCCTTCATCGGTTTTCCGATCGTCATTGTGCCGATCGCCAGTCTGTCGAAGAAAGTTCGGCGCGAGACCAAGAATCAGCAAAAGCAATTGAGCGGCTTGCAGTCGCTGCTGGTTGAAACCTTCCAGGGAAATCGCGTGGTCAAGGCGTTCGGGATGGAAGATTACGAGCGCGCGCGTTTCAATCGGGAGCTCAAGCGGCTGTTCCGAATCTTCATGCGGGTGGCGCGGATCAAGGCGTTTACCGGCCCGCTGGTCGAGGCGCTGGGCGCGTTTGCGGTCGTCGCGGTGGTCTGGTGGGCAGTGGGATCGCTGCAAGCGGGCACGCGCACGCTGGGACAATTCGCCGGGTTCTTTACGACCATGATCCTCGTGTACCGGCCGTTTAAGGCGCTGGGCAAAACCAACAACAGTATTCAGCAGGGGCTGGCCGCGGCCGAACGCGTTTTCGAGATGATGGATCATCCGAGCGAGGTTCCCGACGATCCCAATGGAATCGAGCTGCGGCCCGGCCCGCACCGCGTCGCGTTCGAGAATGTCAGTTTCCGGTACGGCGACGAATGGGTGCTGCACGATATCAACCTGGAGATCGGGGTTGGCCAAGTCGTGGCGCTGGTCGGAATGAGCGGCGGCGGCAAATCCACGCTGGCGGATTTGATTCCGCGCTTTTACGATGTACAGCAAGGTCGCGTCACCGTTGATGGAATCGACATACGCAAGCTGCGGCTTAACTCGCTGCGCGCGGAAATCGGTCTGGTCACGCAGAGCACGTTTCTGTTCGACGACACCATTCGCGCCAATATCGCGTACGGCAGCAGCGACAAGCATCTCGAGCGCGTAATCGCGGCCGCCAAGCTCGCCAACGCTCACGACTTCATCACCCGGCTGCCCAACGGTTACGAGACGATGGTGGGCGAACTGGGCGTGCGCATGTCGGGCGGAGAACGGCAGCGAATCGCGATCGCGCGGGCGCTGCTCAAAGACGCGCCGATTCTGATCCTCGACGAGGCAACCTCCTCGCTGGACTCTGCCGCCGAGCGCTCGGTGCAGGAAGCGCTCGAGCATCTGATGGCAAACCGCACGACGCTGGTGATAGCGCATCGGCTGTCCACGGTGCGCCGGGCCGACCGGATCTTCGTAGTCGTTCACGGCCGGATAGTCGAAGATGGAACGCACGACGAATTGTTTGCGCGCGGGCAGGAGTACCGAAAGCTCTACGACCTTCAATTCATGTCCCCCGAAGATCTGGCCGGCAATGGCGGTCTCGTCAACTGATACTTACTGATCGTAAATTCGACTCGTCAGGTGTGCGGATCGACGAGGCTCCGATGCTAAGCGCGCTGTACAATTTGCTGTGGTATCCGGCGCTGCCGTTTGCGCTGCTGGCCGCGCATCCGGCGAACCTGCGGGACTATCGCGAGCGGATGGGACACGGCGATTTTCCGGATACCGCGGGCGCGCCGCGAATCTGGATTCATGCGGCCTCGGTCGGCGAGATCGAAGCGATTCGGCCGGTCGCCAACGGTTTGCTCGAACGCTATCCGGGCGCGGTCATGGCAATCACCGCGATGACGGCGGCGGGACGTGAGGCGGCCAGGCGCCGAATCCCGGGGGCGGCGGCGTGGATGCTTGCGCCGCTGGACAATCGGCGCGCGGTACGATCCTTTCTGGAGCGCGTGCAGCCGAGCGTGGTGCTGATCACCGAGACTGAAATCTGGCCGAACTACTTCATCGAATCCGCGCGGACGGGCGCGACGATCGCGGTGGTCAACGGCCGGATGTCGGAGCGATCGCTGCGTCGTTACCTGCGCGCGCGCGGCCTGTTTGAAGATGCGCTCGGCCAGGCAAGCTTGATTCTGACGCAGAGCCCCGAAGACGCGCGGCGTTACGCGAAGTTCGATCTCGCGGCAACAGTGGTAGTCACCGGCAACACCAAAATCGAAGCGGCGCAGGCGCAGATGGCGAATGAAGAACCAATTCGTCCTGAGCTGATGGGGTTTGCACCCGGGCGGAAAATTTTTATCGCGGGATCGACGGCGGCCGGCGAGGACGCCGTGATTGCAGGCGCTTACCGCGAACTGCGCAAGGACTTTCCGCAGCTCGCGCTCACGATAGCGCCGCGTCATCTCGAGCGCACGCCGGAGATCGAAAAGGCGCTGCACGCGGCCTCGCTCGATTACGTGAAAGCGTCGGAGCTCAATTCACCGCGCGCGGCGCGCGACGCGGACGTTTTGATCCTCGACACCATGGGCGAGCTGCGCAGCTTTTATCGGCGCGGATCGATCGCGTTCGTCGGCGGCAGCCTCGCGCCGGGACGCGGCGGGCAAAACCCGGCCGAGCCCGCGTTGGCCGAGGTCCCGGTCCTCATCGGTCCGTATCACGAGAACCAGCAGCAGATAGTGTCGTCGCTGGTCAGTTCCGGCGGCGCACGAATCGTCAAGAACGCGAGCGACATAATCAGCGAAACTTCGCAATGGCTCGCCGACGATGAGGCGCGACAACAGGCGGGCCAACGCGCGCGCGCTGCGGTGAGCCGGTCGTCGGGCGGCGCGCGGTTCGCCTTGAAGCAGCTCGAAGGGCTCATTAATCTCGGCTGACCGATGCCCTCAAACGAGCCGAGTCCGAATCGCCCACGAATCGAGCGATTGTGGCGGCGGGATCTTCCCGCTCCACTTTTTCCAATTTGGACCGGGCTCGCGGCTGCGGCGGGATTTTACCGAGTCGGCGTGGCGGCACGTCATCTGTACTGGCGGATGATGAAACGGCGGGCGCCGGTGATGACGGTGAGCGTGGGCAATCTGACGGTCGGCGGAAACGGCAAGACGCCGTTCACGTTGTTTCTCGCCAACCGCTTGCAGAGCCACGGCCTGCGCGTCGGAATCGTGAGCCGGGGCTACCGACGCGCGCGATCCAGAGTGCGCGCCGAGCTGGTGGCTGACGGCGGCACGTTGAAAATCTTAGCGGAAGACGCGGGCGACGAGCCGGCGATGATGGCGAAGTCGTTCGCCGGTCCGATTGCGGTTGCGCGCCGGCGCCTCGACGGCGTCGAGCTGCTAAGCAAGCTCGGTCCGCTCGACGCGGTGATCCTGGACGACGGCTTTCAGCACGTGCGCTTGAATCGCGACGTGGATCTGGTGCTGGTGAGCAATGAGCGCGGCTTCGGCAACGGCTGGCTGCTGCCGGCCGGACCGATGCGCGAACCGATCCGCGCGGTCGGCCGCGCAGACGCGATCGTAGTGATGAACTTCGGAACTGCCGCGTCGGCAATTAGACCGGCGCAGATGAAGAAGCTAACCGCGCGCAAAATACTTCACGCGTCGGTGCGGCCGCGCGCGTTGCTGGTCACCGAGAATGGGGTGTGGCGCGAAACCCCGCTGGGGCTGGGCGGACGACGCGTGCTGGCGGTGAGCGGTCTGGCGGATTCAAGCGCGTTCTACGCGATGCTGCGCGAACTCGACGCGGACCTGGTCGGCGTTTTCGATTATCCGGACCATCATGCCTACACGAACGCTGACTGGCAGGCTATGGTGAATGCGATGCGCGACACCGACTTGGTCGTCACGACCGAGAAGGACCTGGTCAAGCTGGAGCGGTTTCCGTTCCCGCGCGATTCGCTATACGCTCTCAGACTTGAAGTAACGATGGATGCGGCCGATGCGCGCGCGCTCGACGAGTTGATACTGGGTCGCATGACCGCAGCCTCGGCGGCGGCGGATGCATAGCGAGAGGAAAGAAAATGCCTGGAGGATTTCCGCGATGGCGCTGAGTCAGGAACTGCTCGACATCCTGGCGTGCCCGAAATGCAAGGGCGACCTGCATCTCAACGACAAGCAGGACGGCCTGGTCTGCAGCGCTTGCAGACTGGAGTATCCGGTGCGCGATGACATTCCGATCATGCTGATCGAGGAAGCCAAACCGATCGCGTGACCGCCGCGCGGCGCGCGGCCAGCCTGCCTTCCGCGATGAAAACGATCGACGCCACGCGCGCCCGCCAGTTCGCATGGCTCGCGATGGGTATCTACATCGTAGGGCTCGGCATCTCGGCGACGCTTCGGACGCAGGGCGACTTCAACGTTTACTATCGCGCGGGCCGTCGCGTGCTTCACGGCCTCGCGATCTATCCGCCGGCCGACTCCGATCGGTTTCTCTACGCGCCGATCTTTGCGATCGGGTTCGCGCCGCTCGGGGCGCTGCCCCGCCATGTTGCGCAATTTGTTTTCTTCACGGTCAACGCATTTTCGTTGATCGAATTGATCCTCGGCGCGGGCGTGATTCTGTTCGGCCGCGCGCGGCGATTGCCGGCCGCGCTGATCGTTGTCCCGGTGTTGCTGTCATCTCGATTCATCGACAACAACATCGAGCACGGCCAGATAAATCTTCCGACCCTGGCGTTGATCGTGTGGGCAATCATTTACGCCGACGAGTCTCGCGATGCGTGGGCGGGTCTGATGCTTGCGGCGGCGATACTGATCAAGCCGTTCGCCGTGCTGGCCGCGCTTCATCTTGCGATTCGCCGGCGTTTCGGCGCGCTCGGATGGGCGGCGGCGGCGGGAATCGTGCTGATAGCCGCGCCGATCGTGATCTTTGGACCGCGCGGATGGATCGATCAGACCGGCGCCTACCTGAACGCGATCGTCTCGATGACGAATCGATATCGCACGATGCTCACAAACCAGTCGGCCGTGTCGGCGGTCGCGCGGCTGATGAGTCTTCGCGGCGGGGCTGACGTGGAAACGTCGTCCGCCGCAACGATTGCCGGAATGGGACTCGAGTTGCTGCTCGTCGCGGCAGTGTCGCTCTGGGACGCGATGAGCCGTGAGCGCGGAACCCTCGCGAGCCGGCTGGCGCTGTGCGGCTTGTTCTGCCTGATGTCCTCGTTCACGCCGATTTCGTGGAAGAGCTACTACGCGGCGATGCTCGTGCCATACATGGCTCTGACTGCGGCGCTGTGGACTGATCGAGACGGCGGCGAGCGCCCGTTGATTTCGGTGTGGACGCTGTTCGCGCTTTCCGTGTTGCTCAATCTTGCGACCGGAAACTATTTGAACCGCATCGCCCTCTTTTACTCGGCGCATTTCCTTTCATCGCTGCTCGCGCTTGCCGCCGTGTTCGCGTTGTGGCTTCAAAGCGGGATCGAGGCAGCCCAAGCGTGAGACCGCCTGCGCAAATGAAGTGGCGCTCCGATCCGAACTTTTCGGCGTTCAAGATCGGCCGCCGGGAGCTCGTGATCCATCGCGACATCGCCCCTCATGCCGCGGAGATCGTGCAAAGACTCGGCGAGCTGGCGTCCGCATCGGAAGCAGGCGCGGGAAATCGCCGGAGCGCCTGTCGGCTGAAGCTGGCGAGCGGGCTCGAGCTGTTCGCGCGCCGGGGGCGGCGCGGCGGAATGATCGGATCGATCCTCAGCGACGTTTACGTGGGCATGACACCGCGCCCGTTGAACGAACTCGCCGTGACGGTTGAAGCGATGCGGCGCGGAATCCCAGTGGCGGAGCCGATGGGCGCCATGATCGAATGGATCGGCCCCGCTCTCTATCGAGGATTTTTTCTGACTCGTGCGGTGCGCGGCATGACGCTATGGGAGTTCGTGAATACGGACGACGATCCGATAGTTCGCGGTCACGTTCTCGGGCAGGCGCGCGCAGCGATCGACACGATGCACAAGAAGGGGCTCTTTCACGCCGATCTCAATCTGCACAACATCCTGGTGACGCAAGCGCGCGAGAGTTTCACCGTAATCATTATCGACCTGGACAAGTCGCGGCTGTTCGATGGGCCGTTGCCGGCTGCGATGCGCCGGGCGAACGCGGCGCGGCTGACACGGTCAGCGCGCAAGCTCGATCCGTCCGGGCAATTTCTCGACGCGGCCGCGCTTAAGATTCTGCAGGGGTGACTAGCGACGGACGCCGAAAGCGTTCGACAGGGGAACTTAATTGAATGTGAAACCCACCGTGGGTTTCACACTTCCTTGGGCAGGGGTGACCCCTGCACCCAGTGTTAAGACAAAGATGCGGGACTTCGTCCCTGTTAGAAGGGGGTTGATCAAGAAAGCGCCAGCGCGTCGCATGAAATCTGCTGTCGGCCGTTGCCCGGGGGTCAGGCGGAAGGAATATCTGTTCGAGTGGAGCTTTACCTTCTGGGTCACGGATAAATGAGGCGATTTTGAGGGTGCTTCGAGGCCAAGTGGCGTGGTCGCGGGATAGTCTCGACTGCCAACTAAGAAGCCTCCGAAGCCACGCAATCGCTCCGTCGGCAGGCACATGCAATGCGTCAAGGGCGACGGCAAAGCAGTTCGTCGCCAAGAGCCAGAAAGAACCCCACGATAATGAGGGCAACTCCAATCGAAATAAAACGAGGATGGTCACTCACAATAATGGCTACCGGGCTCGATATTGGCGGACACTTAGCTCGCGTTCCGACAAATACGTTGTGGCGGCTACCGCCCGCCTCATAAAGGACATCAGGCCCTTGGCAAATTGCTGTGCCGCCATCGTCAGTTTTCGCGACACGGAGATCATCCAATGACGACACCTGTAGCCCGCACAAAAGCAAAAGAGCACCGGCAAGGTTCGCCAATAAAGCGGATATTATCAGAACTTTATGTGCCACTTTGGCCACCTGACTTTCTAAACTGGTTCTATTGGATTATCGGCATTGTCGGCGCTGTCATCAACGCGGGCCGGCTTTTGGATCACCGGTAGCCGACGAAATGGCAAGCACCATTGTCTCGGCTTCGCCGGCGGCGTTGTCAGATAGCTGAGACATTCGCCAGTGTTCGGCCCGCTACTCCCGCTTGTTTCGATCGTTTAACCTCTCCCTAACCCTCTCCTCGGACAAGGAGAGGGCACTGGCACGCGGGCACTGGAGCAGGACAATCGACCAAACTTCCCCCTACCCCCTTCTAACAGGGCGGAGCCCGCATCTTTATCCTGACTCAGGTGCAGGGGCTGGCCCCTGCCCAAGGAAGCGTGAAACCCACGGCGGGTTTCACAATGATCCGAGGCGGCGGGCGCGGATTCACTTTTTCAGTCGCGTTTCAGCGCGATCGCGTCGATCTCGATTCGCGCGTGGCGCGGCAGCGCCGCCACCTGCACGGTCGAGCGCGCCGGATACGGCGGATCGAAATGCTCTGCGTACACGCGGTTGACGATTTCAAACTCGGCGAGATCGATCATGAAGACGGTGGTCTTGACCACATCGACGAAATCCAGTCCCGCAGCCGCGAGCACTTCGCCGAGGTTCTGGAGCACGCGCCGGGTCTCGAATTCGATCCCGCCTTCGACCAGAGCGCCCGACGCCGGGTCGAGACCGACCTGCCCCGAGCAGAAGACCAACCCGTGTTGCTCGACCGCCTGCGAATAGGGACCGATCGCGGCGGGCGCCTGCCTGGTGTGAATCGAGGTTTTCATTTTTCATCAATGGCGAATGCCGTTTTGCTGGCCGAGGCGCGACACGCGCATGACGCCGTCGATCGCGCCGATCGAGTTCATCAGGTTGTTCAATTGACGGGCGCTGGAGACGCTGACCTCGAAGACGGCCAGCGCGCGCCCGTCGGCGCCGTGAGTCTTCACTTCGGCGGTCGATATATTCACGCCCGCCGAGGCGATCGCCTTGGTCATCGCGGCGAGCAAGCCCGGCTGATCGGCGCATAGCACTTCGAGCCGAATCGGGCGCGGCGCTTCCTCGCCGTCCTTCCATACTACGGGCACGCGCCGATCCGGATCGGTGTTGAGCGCATGCGCGCATCCCGCGACGTGCACCGTAACGCCGCGTCCGCGCGTGATGAAACCGGTGATCGCCTCGCCCGGGAGCGGATTGCAGCATCGCGCGAATCGCACCAGCATGTCGCCGACGCCCGAGACCACGACCGCACCGCTGGCGGATTTGCGCGCTTCCTTGGCGGCGCGCTCTCTTTGCGCGGGCCCCAGCGGGGTGGGTAATTTCTCGGGACGATAGAGTTTCAGCTCGGCGGGCGTCAGCATTTTCGCGAGCAACTGCGCAGGCGTGATTATTCCGTAGCCGACTGCGGCGAGCAGGCTTTCGACGTCGCGCTGCGAGAATTCCGCCAGCACTGCGTCGAGACGCTTGCCCGATCTAAGCTGCGTGACGCTGAGCTTGACCGGTTCGAGCTCGCGATCGAGCAGCGATATTCCGAGATCGCGGGAGCGTTCCGCCTGTTGACTGCGCAGCCATTGACGGATGCGCGATTTCGCACGCGCGGTGGCCGCGTAGTTGGTCCAATCCTTGCCCGGCACCTGCTTTTCGGAGGTCATCACCTCGACCGTATCGCCCGATCGAAGCCGGTAGCGCAGCGGCACCATGCGTCCGTTGACGCGCGCGCCGGCGAGATGGTTGCCGACCTGGGAGTGGATTCGGTAGGCGAAGTCGATCACGGTCGAGCCGAGCGGAAAATCGAAGACGTCGCCCTTGGGGGTGAAGACGAAAACTTCCTCGGGAAACAGATCGTCCTTGACGGTGGAGAGAAATTCCTGGGGGTCCTTGAGATTCTGCTGCCATTCGATCAGGCGCCGCAGCCATGCAAAGCGCTCGGTCTCCTTGACCTCCCTGGAGTTGCCGTCCTTGTAGCTCCAGTGGGCCGCGATTCCTTCCTCGGCCACCTTGTGCATCTCGCGGGTACGAATCTGCACTTCCATGCGCTGGCCGCGCGGACCGATCACAGTGGTGTGAAGCGACTGATACATGTTGGCCTTGGGCAGCGCGATGTAATCCTTGAAGCGGCCGGGGACCGGCTTCCAATTGGCGTGCACGACGCCGAGCGCCTCGTAACATTCGCGCAGCGTATTCACGATGATGCGGAAGGCGACCAGGTCGTAGATTTCCTCGAAGCTGAGCCCCATCTCCTGCATCTTGGAGTGAATCGAAAAGAAATGTTTGGGCCGGCCGGTGACCTCAGCGGTGACCCCGCTGTCGGAGAGGCGGCGCGAGAGGATCTCAATGACGTTGGCGATGTACTCCTCGCGCTCATTGCGTTTGGCCGCGACGAAGGCCTTCAGCGCCTGGTACGCTGTCGGATTCAGATAGCGAAACGACAGGTCCTCGAGCTCCGACTTGAGCCAGTAGATTCCGAGGCGATGAGCGATCGGCGCGTAAATTTCCATCGTCTCGCGCGCGATCTCCTGCTGCCGGTCGGCGGCGAGATGGTCGAGCGTGCGCATATTGTGCAGACGATCGGCGAGCTTGATCAGCACGACGCGGATGTCGTGGGCCATCGCGATGATCATCTTGCGGAAATTCTCGGCCTGCTTTTCCTCGCGGCTCTGGAAAGTGATCTTCGAGACCTTGGTCACGCCGTCAACAAGCTGCGCGACCTCGGCGCCGAAATCCGTCTGCACCTCCGCCAGCGACACCTCCGTATCCTCGACGACGTCGTGCAGCAAGCCGGTAACGATCGAAGGCACGTCGAGCTTGAGCTGCGCGATGATCATCGCGACGTTGAGCGGATGCGTGACGTAGGGCTCGCCCGATTCGCGCTTCTGATCGAGATGCATCCGCGCCGAGTAGTCGTACGCGCGCCGGATCAGACCGATGTCGGCCTGCGGGTTGTAGCTTTGCACCCGCGCGACGAGGCCGGCGAGTTGGTCGGGGGTGCTTTGCGCTAACTCTTCCACGGCGCGAATTCGCCGCGCAGGCGGCCGACCTTGAGCCGCTCCGCGTTTACGATCGTTTCGAGCCGCGCGACGGATTCACGAAGCTGGGCGTTGACTATCAGGTAGTCATATTCGGGATAGGCCTGGGCTTCGTCGCGTGCTTTGCGAAGCCGATGCTGAATCTTCGATTCTTCCTCGGTGCCACGGCCGCGCAGACGCCCCTCGAGCTCGGCGAAGGTTGGTGGCAGAACAAAGATCGCGACCGCATCGCGGGGATACATCGCGCGAATCTGGCGAGCGCCCTGGATGTCGATGTCGAGCAGGATGTCGCGGCCCGAAGCGATCGCGGCGTCCAGCGGCGCGCGCGGCGTGCCGTATGAGGATTCGAACACACGCGCCCATTCGGCGAGTTCGCCGGACGATTGCCTGCGTTTGAACTCTTGTTCGCTCACGAAGCTGTAGTCGATTCCGTCCGCCTCGCCTGTTCGCGGCGCGCGCGTGGTCAAGGATACCGAAAACTCCAGGCCCGCGATGGCCTTGAGCGACGCGCGCCAAATCGTGGTTTTGCCAGCCCCCGAAGGCGCCGAAAGGATAAAAATTATACCGCGTCTCGGTGGCAAAGAATCACGTGATTTCAATGGTATAGAAGCCATTAAGCAGGTGCAAAGGCCCCTCTAGTATATCCTATTCGACGTTCTGGACCTGCTCGCGCATCTTTTCCGCCTCCGCCTTTACTTCAACCGTTACTTGAGAAAGGGCGGCGTTCTGCGACTTTGAACCCATCGTATTTACTTCGCGGTTGATTTCCTGGAGCAGAAATTCAATCGACTTCCCGACCTGCCCCTTGCGCTTGAGCAGCGCCTTGAGGCCGTCGAGATGGGTGCGCAGACGCGTGATCTCTTCGCTGATATCGCCGTGCTGCGAGGCGGACGACGCCTCCTCGTAGAGGCGTTTCTCGTTGACCGGCAAGTCTGCCAGGAGTTCGCGAATCCGCTTGTGAAAATTGTCCATTATTTCCGCGCGCGTCTGCTCGGCCAGCCGTTCAATTTTCGGGACCGCCGCTTCGATAGCGCGAACCCGCGCGGCAAAATCGTTGTGCAGGCTGCGCCCTTCGCGCACCCGCTCGGCATCCAGCGCTTTCAACGCGCGAACCAGAGCCTTGTGGCCAAGCCTGAACGGCGCGGCCGAGTCGTGCTCCTCCTCAACGACGTGAAAAATTTCAGGCCGGCTGAGGATCGACCCGATTTCCGGATTGCCGTTGAGATGAAGCTGCTTGCCGAGACGACGCATTTCAGCGACGTACAAATTCGCCAGCCGGTCGTTCACCTCGAGCCGCACCGGCGGAGGCTTCAGCGCAACCGACTTGATAAAAATTTCGACCCGCCCGCGCGCCACGACATTTTGTACGGTTTTGCGAATCTCGGCCTCATGCTCGCCCCATCCGCGCGGCACCGCCAGCTTGAGTTCGAAAAAGCGCTGGTTGAGCGCGCGCACTTCGGCAATCACGCGAGTGCCGTCATGCTCAGCGATAGCCCTGCCGAACCCGGTCATGCTTTTCATGTGACTCGGCCCCTTGCTTCCCGCGTTTTTCTTACACACGCGCGATAGAGCCCGAGTGTCCGCGCGGCCATCGTCGCCATCGAATAATTTTCCACGGCGCGGGCCCGCGCCGCCGCGCCCATCTGCGATCTCAGCGCGGGCGAATCCGCCAGCCGGCCGATCGCCGAGGCGATTGCTTCAGGATTCGCCGGCGGCACGATGATTCCGGTGCGCTCATCTTCAACCACTTCGCGAAGGCCGCCGACGTCGCTTGCGACTACCGGAAGGGCGCTCGCCATGGCTTCCAGAGCGGCTACGCCGAGACCTTCTTTCAGCGACGGCATCGCGAAGACGTCCGACGCCCACAGAAGTCCGTGCGGGTCGTCGATTCTGCCGAGCAGCTTGACGCGCTCAGCACATCTGAGTTTTGCAATTTCACGTTCGAGTTCTCCGCGAATCGATCCGTGGCCCGCGATGAAGCATTTCAGCTTGACCGACGGCGCGGTCTGCGCGCGCTGCGCGATCGCTTCGATGAGATAGCGATGGCCCTTGCGCGGCTCGAGCGCGCCTACCGCCGATATCACGAACTCGCCATAGGATATTCCGAGCGCGATCCGCGCGTGGACGCGTTCCTCAGGCGTTGGCGGGTGGAAGCGGTCGCGATCCACGCCGCTATGAACAACCGTGACGCGCCGGCGATCGACGCCCGCGACCGCGAGCGAATCGGCAACGCCGCCGGAGATCGCGACCACGCCATCGACCGCGCGATTGTACAGGTACGGCGCGAAAACGCGGTTGGGCCGGTAGTCCATCCGCCGCGTAACCAGCAGCGCACGCGCGAAGCCGCGCGCAAACGGCGCCATCGAATGCGCGCGCGCGGTGTGGAAATGAACGACGTCATAGCATTCGCGTTTGAGAATCGCGCGCAGCCGGATGCCGGCTGCCAGGTCGATAGCGTTGCGGATGCGCAGCGGATGGCATCTTATGCCCGCGGTGATGGCGCGGTCCCAGAGCCGTCCCGCGGGATCGCAAATCAACTCCGCGCGATGACCGGCGGCGGCCAGCGCAACGGTCAAACCGAGCACCTGGG
Source organism: Candidatus Binatus sp. (assembly GCF_036567905.1). Classification (NCBI taxonomy): domain Bacteria; phylum Candidatus Binatota; class Binatia (SeqCode); order Binatales (SeqCode); family Binataceae (SeqCode); genus Binatus (SeqCode); species Binatus sp. (SeqCode). The sequence continues at coordinate 30,351 of NZ_DATCTO010000023.1, read as the reverse complement.
TCTCGCCCCCGGCGAAGCCGAGTTCGGGATCGACGCCGGCGATGCTCAGCGCGGGGGCGTCAAGCGTATTGCGATTGGGAGGCACTTGGATGGCGTCGCCAGGTTGAACTGTCTGCATCATATTACAGTTTCGCCGCGTCAGTCGAAAAATCTGTAATACAGGATTGCGCACACCGCGGTCAGCGCGTCGCGAATGCCGATCTTCTTGCCCTCTTCGTAGGTCCGTCCCGCGTACGACACCGGCACTTCGTAGATTCGCCAGCGCGCGCGCGCCGCTTTGGCGGTGATCTCCGGCTCGAAGGTGAAGCGATTGGCGCTGAGCTTGAGCGTCATCAATTTCTCGCGCACGAAACCCTTCATCCCGGTCTCCATGTCGGTCAGATTGAGATCGCTTACCATGTCGGAGAGCAGCGTCACCACGCGGTTCGCCACGTAATGCCAGAAGAACATGACGCGATGCGGCCCGGAGAGGAAGCGCGAGCCGTAAACCATGTCGGCACGGCCGTCGAGCAGCGGTCCAATCATTGCGGCATAATCCCTGGGATCGTATTCGAGGTCGGCGTCCTGCACGAAGAGGTAAGGATTTTTCGCCGCCGCAAAGCCGAGCCGGAGCGCGGCGCCCTTGCCGCGATTGACGCTGTGATAGAAACATTGAACGCGCGGATGGCTGAACTCGCGCAGAAACCCGGTAGTGCCGTCGGTCGAAGCGTCATCGACGACGATGACCTCGGGATCGAAGCCGCAATCCAGCACGCGCTCGATTACGCGGCCAATCGTCGTGACTTCGTTGTACACCGGAATCACCACGGAAATTCTGGTCCGCTCGTCCATCAGCTTCCGCTCGCCTCCCGATGCGGCGCGACAGACGCCGATGCGCGGACGGCGGCGGCTGCGCCCTTGCGCTCGTGCAGAATTCTGGCCGCGAGCATCGCGGCAACGCGGCGGCGTTGCGCGCGCCGGCGTCGCGCGGGAAACGCGGCGGCGTAGCCGCACCACACGCGCATCCGATCGGTATTCGTGACGCCGCCGAGCTCGAGCTGCCCGAGCTGAACGAGATTGCGCATCCGCGGCCGCTCGAAGCGGCTCAGAATCGTGCGCCGGGTGCGTTCATGATCGATGAAAACGAATTGCGGCGGCTTAAGTCCGGTGACGAAGATGTTGAACGGCGTCAGGTCGCCGTGGATATATCCGGCGCGATGCAATCGCGCGACCTCCGCGCCGAGCGCGCGCAACACGACGCGCCTGGACGCGAGCTTCGCGCGCTTCAAATAGCGCGCAAGATTAGACCCGTCGATGCGCGCGGTTACTATGATCTCGCGTCCGCCGCGGCGCTCGGCGCCGAGCAGCAGAATCTCCGGGACTCCGACGCCGGCGGCGCGCAGATGCTCCGAGATCAACGCAGCGTGCGCGGCGCGCCTGCGCCTGAATATCCACCTGATTCGATTCAGGCCACGGATCGGGTCGAGCACTTTGAAATAGGCGTTCGGACCCCCGACCTGATCGAAATTCTCGAACCATGTCTCGGCATGGCGCGAGCGGCGTACGCGAGTCGCCAAGGCGCCGTCGATGGCGGCAAGTGCGGAATCGATCAGGCTCTCGCGAAACCCGTCTGAAAATCGCGCGGCGTAGGCCGGGATGAAGAAGGTCCATCCTCCGCGCGTCAACGGCACCCGGTCAAAGCCCGTCATTTGCCAGGTCATCTTGCGCCAGGTCATCCGGCCGCTCCACGCATCGCGAGCGCGCGCCTCAAGTTGGCAGTGACTTCTTCGGGGGATATTCGCCGCATGCATTCGCGCCCGACGGGGCATTGACGAAGATAGCAGGGTTGACACGGGATCGCGCCGCTGATTGCGAGTTCGGCGAAGCCCCACGGCGCGGAGCGCTCGGCGGCGGTGGCGCCCCACAGCGATACGACCGGGCATCCCACGGCGGCCGCGATATGCATCGGGCCGGAGTCGGGTCCGAACGCGACGGCGCATTGGGGAAAGATCGCGATCAGATCGCGCAGCGAGGTGCGTCCGGCCAGATTGAGCGCGGGGACGCCGTCGAGATGGCGCATGACCTGGCCGGCGAGTCCGGTTTCGCCGGGACCGCCGAGCAACACGGGAAATAAGGCAGGGCTGCCGGCGCCGGGGCGCGCGAGCATCCGAATTACCGCGGCGGTCGATTCAGGAAAGTAGATGCGGCTTGGCCACGACGAGCCAAGGATCACGGCCAGGATCGGACGCGGCGCATCGCGCAGCATCTCGATCGCGCGGGCGCGTTCCGCGTCCGTCGCGGCGAGTCCGAATTCGATCGGTGACGGCGCAATCCCGAGCGCGTCGCCGAACGCCTGGTATTGCAGGAGCTTCAGGCGCATGTTCGGCTGCGGCGCGATCCAATGATTCGAAAAAAGGTGGTTGAACTCCTTGGTGTTCGGCTTGGCGAAACCAAAACGAACCGCGGCGCCCGAGATTCGCGACGTGATGCCGCTTTTGAGATGACGCTGAAGGTCTATCGCCAGATCGAAATGCCCCTTGCGAATTCGCCGCAAAAACCCAATGAACGTCCACGGCGCGTGCGTGCGATCGAACACGATCGCTTCGTCGAGCCATCGATGGTGGTCGAGTAACCGGCTTGACTTGGGTTCCACCGCCCACGCGATGTGCGCATCGGGCCATGCATTGCGGATGCGGCCGAGCAAAGGAAGCGCGCGCACCACGTCGCCGATCGCGCCGAGCAGCACTATCAGCACCCGGCGCGGAGGCGGCGCGATTTGCGTAGCGATGGCTTCAGGAGAGGACATTTTGAGAAAGCTTGATTATATGTGAAACCCACCGTGGGTTTGCAGGGGTGACCCCTGCCCCCAGTGTTAAGGCCGCGCTCCGTTGTCGCGCGCGGCCCCTGCCAACGGCTTAATACTGCGCTGCCGTCGCCACGGCCAGGGGTGACCCCTGCCCCCGGTAACGAATCGAAAAATCCGCGCGGCGCGTCTTTTTCTCTCGGGCGTAATACTGGCCAGCCGTGCGCCTAGTGAAAAGTGAGAAGAGAAGACGGGCTAGCGATCGCACTCTCCGCCGATCATGTTGATCATGCCGAAGGTCGCGATGATGTCCGGGATCATGCGGCCGATGAGCATCTTGTTGAGCGCGCCCATGCCGAGAAAGCACGGCGGGCGCACGCGCACGCGATACGGCCGGCCGCTGCCGTCGCTGACGACGTAAAAGCCCAACTCGCCGTTGGCGGCCTCGACCGCCTGGTAAACCTCGCCGGCGGGCACATGGATGCCCTCCATGATCAGCTTGAAGTGGTTCATCAGGCCTTCGATCGAGCTGTACACCTTCTGCTTGTCGGGCAGCACGACCCTGGGATCGGTGATGGTGACGGGACCTTCAGGAATCGCCGCGAGCGCTTGCTCGATGATGCGCTTGGACTGATACATCTCCTGGAAGCGGACGTTGAAGCGATCGTAATTGTCGCCGCGGTCTCCGGTGGGGATTTCGAACTCCATCCGGTCATACACCAGGTACGGATGCGCCTTGCGAACGTCGTAAGGCACGCCGGCGGCGCGCAGCAGAGGACCGCTCAGCCCGTAGGAGATTGCCTCCGGCTGCGACAACTTCCCGACTCCCGCCATCCGGTCGATGAATACGCGATTGCGGCTGAGCATCTTGTCGCAGTCGGAGAGAACCTGATCGAGGCGCGCGAACGAAGCTTTGATCCGATCGGCGAAGTCCGCGGGCAGGTCATGGGTCACGCCGCCGACGCGGCACCATGTCACGGTGACTCGGGCGCCGGTGACAGCCTCGATCAAGTCGTAGAGAAACTCACGCGCCTCGACCATGTACATGCCGGCGGTGGAGCCGCCGACCTCGTGCGCCGCCATCCCGAGGCAGGTCAGGTGGTCGGCGATGCGCGAAACCTCGCTCATGATCATGCGCACGTACTTGCATCGCTCCGTCGTATCGATGCCGAGCAGGCGCTCGACGGCGAGCGCGAAGCCGACGTTGTTGATGCAGGGCGAGGCGTAATTGAGGCGATCGGTGTACGGGAAGCATTGGGTCCAAGTCCCCTGCTCGCACATTTTTTCGAATCCGCGATGCAGGAATCCGACCTCGACGTCGCAATCGACGATCCGCTCGCCGTCGAGCTTGAGGTTGAACTTGATGGTGCCGTGGGCGGCGGGATGCGAAGGCCCCATCTGCAGTTCCATGATCTCGTCGGAGGGGTCCGACGGTACGATTTTGTCCTTCCAGCGCGCCGGTAGTGCCATGGCTTGTATCGGGTCGCGTGTCTTCAGCGCGAGGAGCGAATCGGATTCACGACCGGGTCGATCTCCGGGACGATCGGTTGGCGTTTGTTGTAGTAGTAATCCTTGCGCAGCGGATAACCCTCGAACGAATCGTACATCAGGATGCGGCGCAAATCGGGATGGCCCTTGAAGACGATTCCGAACATGTCGAAGCATTCGCGCTCGAGCCAGTCGGCGGCGCCCCACACGCCAACGACGCTGTGGACCCAGGGATCGGCGCCGTCCACGCCAATCTTGACGCGGATGCGATGGGCGAGGTTGAGCGAGTTCAGTTGATAGACGACCTCGAAGCGCGGTTTGCGCTCGGGCCAATCGACGGCGGTCACGTCGGTCAGGAAATTGAAATCGAAGTCAGGCTCGTCGCGCAGCGCGCGGAAGAAATCATACGCGCGTTCGCGATCGATGGTGAAAGTTTCCTCGTCGCGTGCATTTTGCGCGTCGAGAATTTCCCCGCCAAAGCGTGCTTTCAGTTTTTCAATCAACATCGATCACAGCTAGTCCCAATCAAGCGCGCCGCGCTGCCAGGCGTAGAGCAGGCCGACGCAGAGAATCGCGATGAAGATAAGCGCCTCGACGAAGCCGAACATCCCCAGATAGCGCAACTCGACCGCCCACGGATACAGAAAAATCACCTCGACGTCGAAGATCAGAAACAGGATCGCCGTCAGATAAAATCGCACCGAGAACCGCCCCCACGCCGAACCGCTCGGCGGGTTGCCGCATTCGAAAGCCTCGCTCTTGACCGCAGCACCGGCACGCTTGGGGCCGATCAGCATGTTGATCGTGCACATGACGCCGACGATCACGCCGGCGACAAACAGGGTCACAGCCACGGGATACCAGGTTGTCATTCTCGAGCCGCCTACAAGGACTTCTTATCTTGATATCAATACCTGATGAGCGGGTGTTTTGGAACGATCGCCGATTTTTTAGCAGGGGTGGCCGCCGTCGGCAAGCGCTAATCGGGCCATTAGACCCCCAACCCGTTTGTCATCATTAGCCCTATTGACGACTCCGAGCCGCAGGACTAATTAGCAGCGTAGAATGTAAGCAGATTGTTGCGGGACAAAATTCCAAACGCCGGCAAGCACTTGCCGAAAGAGGGAGTCAACATGAAGCGCGCAATCGGATGGGGAGCCTGGTGCGGCGGAGTTCTGACTGCTGTGATGCTTGTGGTCGGGATTACCAATGCGCCGGCATCGGCTCAGGTAAGACCCGGGGATCTCATCACCCCGGACAACGCGGCAAAGGTCCAAGAGCTGCTCCCGCCAGGCGCATATGCACGCGTCCAGCACGGCATGGAGATGAAGATCGAGCCAACCGAGCGCATAGACTGGCCTCAGCCCTACACCGAGGCGACCGAAAAGTACTCGAGCCAGACCAGACTGACCCCCGACCATCGCAGCCTGATTGGCTACGTCGCGGGTCAGCCGTTTCCGATCATCGACGCTAACGATCCGCTGGCAGCCGAGAAGGTGATGTGGAACGGAGTCTTCCGGCCAATATCCACGGACGACTACGATCTGCGCTGGTTCGATTGCGACAGCGTGTACTGGGGCTACAACAAGCCGTACTTCTCGATCAATGACATCGAGATTGGCCACTACGCGGGCTACAACGAAGTCGGACGGACCGAGGTGCAACCGCTGCCGATCGATCCCGATTTCAACACAACTCGGCGCTTTTACGAGGCGCTGCTCTATCCGGTTCTGTCTCCGGCTACCTCTCGCGGCAACGGGATCCTCAAGTTCCGCTACGCCGATCCAACGAGGGATGACGACAGTTGGACCTGGGAGCCCGGTACGCGCCGGCTCCGGCGTCTGAGCTACACGATGAGTGACACCGCGGCAGGCGCGCAGGCTTACGATCCCAACCACTACGAGGGCTGGAGCGGCAAGCCCGAGGACTACGATTTCAAGTTCCTGGGCGAAAAGACGATGCTCGCCGCCGTCGACATTCATCGTAGCCCCGATCCGCGCTGCCCAACCGACGGCGGCGCAAGCCATTGCCCGGACCCATGGCAACTCAGGCGGCTCTACATGATTGAGGCCAAGGCACGGCCGGGACGGTACGCCAGCCCGCTTTACAGCCGCGAAATTATTTACATCGACTCGGAGGCCGACTTCCCGATGTTCGTGGACATGTATGACCGTGGGGGCCAGTTGTTCATGAACTACACCACGTGGATGAACTATGCCGATCGGGCGCGCCCCGACTCGCGCATCGCGATTTACCCGTTCAAGCGCGAGTTCCAGGTCGGATCCTCGACGACCAACGTGCAAAGCGGGTTTTCCACCGTTTGCTACCATCCGTCGCTGAGCGCTCCGTCAGCGGAGAGTTGGTTCATCAACATGGGCGCCGTGGATCGCGAGTGGTTCACTCCCGAGGCAATGGCGCGCGCGGCCGAGGGCGGGCACGGGATAGCAGGCGACTGATGGCCGGCATGATCGAGTGAAGAAAGTCGCGACTGATTGAGAAATAAACCGGCGCGGCCACCAACGGCCGCGCCGGTTTTTCGTCTTTTACTTTTCACTCGTCACCGGCGTTCCTCATACTCGCGCAACCGCAATTCCGCCGCTAGAATCCATCACGTGCAACCCGACAACGCGTTCGAAATATGGGCGGCAAAGGCGGTCACGCGGCGATGGCCGCGCGCGCGCGTCGACAAAATCGCCGCTCTGCGCGGCGATCTCTCAACCCGCCGTTTCTGGCGCGTATCGATTGCGCAGCACGCGGCAAGCATCGCCCCGCGGGGCGAAACCGGCGCGCCTGCCACCGCTATCCTCGTCGATCTCGGCCCCGACGACTTCCCCCGCTACGTTCACGCACTGAATCTTCTGCCACGGCGCCGCGGCGAGCCGCCATGGATCGACGTGCATCGATCGCTGGAGTCGATCGGCGCTCCCGTTCCCGCACTCTACGATGCGGACCTCGCCCGGCGCGCGCTGCTGGTGGAAGATGTCGGCGAACTTTCCCTGCTCGACGCCGTCCGCCGTCCCGGCGCCGACGCCGCGGACCTGTTCCGGCTCGCCACCTCCGAACTGATTCGCCTGCACGCTGACGGCACCGGTCAAATCGACCGCCGATGTGTCGCGCGGGAGATCGCTTACAGCGGCCGGCTGTTCGAATGGGAGATGAAGGAATTTGCGGAAGTTGGCCTTGGCGTCGTCGCACCGGGCGCCGACTTTTTACCCATCGCACCCGAGCTGAAGCAGCTGGCCGCGCGGCTCGATCGCTTTCCACGTGTGTTCTCGCATCGCGACTACCACGGCCACAACCTGTTCATCCAGGACGGTCCGCGAATTCGAATCATAGATTTTCAGGATGCGCTCATGGCGCCGGCCGCGCAGGACCTCGCCGTGCTCCTGACGACCCGCGACACCGATGAATTCATTACCCCGGCAATCGAGCGCCGCATCCTCCTCTTCTACTGCGGGGGCCTCGCGCGGCGCGGCGTCCCCACCACGCTCGACCCGGCGGAATTCATGAGCAGCTATCGCCTGTGCGTCTTGCAACACGCGCTCAAGATGATCGGACGCTTCGAGATGTTCGAGCGCGGCGGCAAAAGCGGATACCGTCCCTACATTTCGCATGCGCTCGCACAGGCGCGCCGGATGCTTGCTCAGATGCCCGCCGAGTTTCCTGAACTTTGCGCGGCGCTCGGCGCTTAGCAGGGCGTCTATCTAATGAAGGCATTGGTACTGGCAGCCGGGATGGGCGAGCGGCTTCGCCCGCTGACTGAGGTGACGCCGAAACCGATGCTTGAACTCGGCGGGCGGCCGTTGATCCATTATCCGCTCGCGATGCTGCGGCGCGGCGGCGTCACCGAGGTCGTAATCAACGTCCATCATCTGGCGTCCGCCATTCGGCGCGGACTCGGCGACGGATCGGGGCTCGGACTGCGGATCACGTATGCGCCGGAGCCGGTTTTGCTCGGCACTGGCGGCCCGCTCAATGGCCTCCGGGAGTTTCTGGGCGGGATCGAAAGCGAAAATACATTCATAATCGCCAACAGCGACACGATCCTCGATCTCGACCTGCGCGCGATGCTCGCGTTCCATCGCGACCGCGCCGCACTCGCCACCATCGCGCTGTTCCGGCCCGCCAATCTCGATTACTACAGCCGTCTCGAAATCGACGCCGGCCAAAAACTCCGCCGGATGCGCCTGCTTGCGCGCCACGACCCGCTTCAATACGACGATTACCCGGCCGACCTGGATGACAACCTTGCCGGATCGCTCTCGCCGTTCATGTATTGCGGCGTGATCGTAGCGGATCAGGCGGTATTTGACCTGATGCCGCCGGCGCCGCCCTGGAGCCTGATGGCCGGCCTGTTCGCGCCGATGGTCGCAAACGCAATGCCGGTGTTCGGCTACGTCCATCGCGGCTACTTCCGCACGATCGACGATCTCAAGAGTTACGACGCGCTCAAAGCGGAGTTCGCGTCGTCGCCCCCACCGGGAATTCTCGCCGGCTGAACTTCACCAACCGAGCGGCAAGGCGGCTGCGCCCGACAAATGCAATGCGATTCGCGGCTACCGCGGCTGCGCCATGTAGCCGCCGTACTCCAATTTGAAGCGCAGCAACGGCCCCTGCTCCTGCTAGATCAGCACCTTCGCATCCTTGAGCCGCGCGATTTCCGCGGCGCTGTACCCGAGCAGCTCGGTCAGGACTTCATCGGTATGCTCGCCGATCATCGGCGCGCCGCGATATTCGAGATCGATCGCGCCGAAATCCACCGGCAGTCCCGGAACGACGCGCTCGCCGACTTCGGAATGCTTCAACTTCACGAGCATGCTCGAGCGGGCGAAGACCGGGTCCTTCATCAATTCGGGAGTGCTATAGACCGGTCCCGCGGCGAGACCGCGCGCGCGAAGTTTCGCGACCAGTTCATCGCGCGGATGGACGCGCGTGCGCGCCGCGATTTCGCGCTCGAGCTCCTCGACGTTCGCGAGGCGGCCGAACAGTCGCGTGAACTTCGGATCGGACGCCATCGAAGGCGCTCCGAGCGCCTCGCACAGCTTGGCGAACTCGTCGTCGGCGGCGATCGCAATCGCGATCCATTGGTCGTCGCCTGCCGCCGGGAACACGCCATGCGGCGCCATCGATTCGTCGCGATTCCCAATCGCGGCCTCGTCGCGCCCGTTCATCAGAAAATCCATCATCGCTTCGGGCATCATGGTCGTAACCATCTCGGCCATCGACAGGTCGAGGTACTGCCCCTGGCCGGTCCGATCGCGATAGTGCAGCGCCGCGAGCAGGAAGAACACCATGGCGGTGCCCACCGCGAAGTCCGGCCAGGTTCCTCCGATCCCGCACGGGAACGAATCGGGATAGCCCGTGATATGGCACAGCCCGGCGAAGGCCTGCGCCGTCGGCCCAAAGCCGACACTACCGGCGAGCGGACCGTCCTGGCCGAGCGGAGTCCCGCTCAGCATGATTATGTCGGGTTTGATTTTAACCAGATCGTCGTAGGCGAGATTGTATTTCGCCATGTTGCCGACGGTGAAATTTTCGGTGACGAAATCGCTCTGCCGGATAATCTTGGCCGCGATTTTCTGCGCCTCGGGCATCGCAAGATTCAGCGCGATGCTGCGGCGCGAGGAATTAATCGCGTGAAAAATTCCGCTGCGGTTGGCGCCAATAGATCCGTCGGTGCCGGTCAGAAATCGCACCAGGTCCGGCGCGCCCGACGTCTCGATCCTGATTACGTCGGCGCCCAGCGCGCCCAGCCATGCGGTCGCGTGCGGAACTGAGTAGATCCACCCGAAATCCGCGATCCGGATTCCTTCCAGCGGCCGGGTTCCCATCAGATGATCCCCGCCGCGGCGAGTCCCGCGAGCTCCGCATCCGACCGCCCGATTCTCTGGCCAAGAATCTTTTGATTGTGCTCGCCCAGCCGCGGCGCTCCGCGCACGATTCGCCACGGCGTGCGCGTGAACTTGCACGGCGCACCCGGCATCCGTACTTCGCGGGCGGCGGAATGCTCGAGATCGATGAAAAATTTCCGCGCCTTGTATTGCTCGTTGCCCGCGACTTCGGCCGGGGAATGCACCGGGAAGCACGGCACGTGTTCCGCCTGCGCCCTTTCGAACGCCCCGGCGCGAGTCTGGGTAGATAGCCAATCGATTACACCGGCTTCGATCGCGTCGATATGCGCGGCGCGGCCCAGCACGGTGTCGAACAGCTCGCTATCCATCCACTCGGGATTGCCCATCGCCTTTTTCGCGCCGCGCCAGAAGCGATCGGTGCCGGCGCTGAAGCTCACCCATCCATCCTTGCACGGATAAACCCACTGCGCGGCCCTTTTGCTGCGGGTCGAGAGCCGCTGGAACGACGGCGAATCGGGCGTCTCATGAGAGTAAAACCCGATATTGGGACGAATCATGCTGACCATCGAAAGCCACTGGCCGACGTCGACATGCTGCCCCGCGCCATTAGTCTTTCGGCTGTATAGTGCGCACATCGCGGCGGCCGCCGCTGTATAGCCAGTCAAATAGTCAGACTGCCTGCCGCCGAGCTTCAGCGGCGGTTGATTCGATGGATCGGTTACCTGATGCCACGGGGTCTCGTAGCCGACGCCGCTCATGTGCGTGGCGACCAGGTCGCCGCCGCGCAGATTCCGGTAGGGCGACTCGGCGCCAAAAAAAGTTATCGACACGACGATCAGCTTCGGAAATCGGGCCGTGAGCGTGCGCCAGTCAATCCCGAGCTTCTCGTTCAGTTCCGGACGATTCGGACTGAAAACGATGTCCGCCGGCGCGAGTAAATCGAGCGCAAGATCGCGCCCGCGCCGGTTTTCCAGGTCGATCGTCACGCCGAGCTTGTTGGTGTTGAGGTAGAGATGCAGCCCGCCGGTTTCGGGGTCGGGCAGCTCGTCGCGAAACGGTCCCAGCGCGCGTTCCTTCGATCCCGTTCGCGGCGGCTCGACCTTGACCACCTCGGCGCCGAAATCCGCGAACGACTTCGCGGCCATCGATGCGGCCAGAAAAGGCATCGTGTCGAGGCACGGCAGCTCGACCACCTTGAGGCCTTCGAGCGCGCGCGGCGGCTCGCGGAAGGGCTCGAAACGCGCCATCGCTACTCGGCCATTTCCGCTTTCAGATTGTCGAGGAGGCCGATCAACTCCGCCATCGAGCGAATCACGTAGTCGGGTTTGAAATACGGATGGGTCTGCAGGTATTTGAACGACGCCGAGCCGGTGGCGACCGCGACCGACGCGCCGTAGCCCGCGCCGAGCGCGGCCATGATGTCGCGCGGCTCATCGCCGACGTACATGCAGGCGCGGGGAAGTATCGCCGCCTTGAGCGCGGTCTGCTTGAGGCTCTCGGTCTTGTCCAGCGCTCGCAGTGTGCTCGTGGTCTGCGTGACGACCTGGTCCAGGTACGAGGCGAGCCCGACCATCGCGAGCTTCTCGACCAGGCGGCGCGAATCACCCGGGCGGCTGGTGATCACCCCGGTCGCATAGCCGCGCCGTTTGAGTTCGGCCAGCGTATCCTGCACGTGCGGCAGCACCTCGAGGCGCTCGGTCTTGTCGACTTCAGCCAGGAAGTACGCGTACGCGAGCTTCACGTACTCAGGCCTGAGATGCTCCGGCACTCCGAGCCATACGTCATCGCTGGAAAGCGCCTCGCGAAAGCGCTCATGGGTGAGCGGCGGCTCGTGGCCGAGTTCGTCGAGTGCGTTTTTCGCGGCGATATACAACGGGCCATGGATATCGACCAGGGTGCCGTCGAGATCGAAAAAGACCGCCTTGAATTTGCGCGATGCCAACAAAATTCCTCGAGCTTCCCAACCGGAGTGTGTGGAGATGCCGAGCGAACTGTCAAGCGGGGCCGCTAGGGGCTGCGCTGATACAGCAGCAGATACTCGCGCCGACCTCCAATCACCTTCTTTACGTACTCGCGCGTCTCCTTGTACTCGATATTCTCGACCCACTCGTCATCGGAGCCGGAAGAATCGGCCAGCCACTTCGAAACCGCGTGCTCGCCCGCGTTGTACGCCGCGACGGCTCGAAACGCGTTGCCGCCGAACATCTCCAGCAGGTTTTTCAAATAGGCCGTCCCCAGCTCGACGTTAACCGAGGGATCGTAGAGACGGATCGCCTCGCTATCCATGCCATGCTCGGACGCCATCTTCTTCGCCGTCGACGGAATCAACTGCATCAGGCCGCGCGCGTTCGAACTCGACGTGGCGTTGGGGTTAAACAAACTCTCCTGGCGCGCCAACGCGAGCACCAGGTAAGGGTCAAGCGCGAGCCGGGTGGACGCGGACTCAAAGAGATTCCAGTACGCGCGCGGATAGCGAACCCGCTCGGCGACGGCATGGCTAATCTGCCCATTTTTTTCCATGTGCGTCGCAGCCACGATCGCGTCATACCACGCATCGGCGCTCGCCAGTCCGGCCAGCACGAAACGCCGCATCTCGACGGTGCCTCCGGCATGTGCCTCGAGCGCCTTCAACTCGGCGGGCTCAAGTTCCTTGAGTCCCATCGCGCGCAGCGTTCGAAGCCGCGCCAGGTGAAACTCGGCGACACCGGTGACGGCAGGCGCCGCGCCGTATTGTGGGTTCGGCGCCGACGCGGCCGGAAGATCCGGTCTGGCTGCCGCGACGCGCCGGCTGGCGAGTTCGGGATAGTAGTTGGTGTCGGTGCTATCGGCGAGTTTTGCGAAAATCGCGCGAGCGTCGGTGGAATCGCCCGCATTTTCCAGCGCACGCGCACGCCAGTACTCGCACATGTCGAGATTGGTTGCATCTTTCGCGCGAGCGCCGGCAAGCTTGAATCCAGCCGCGGCGCTGCGGTAATTGCGCGCCAGATACAACGTCCAGGGTATGCGAAACCGCGCGTCCTCGGCGGAGTCGCTGCGGGGATAGCGCGCAGCCAGGCGTCGATATTGCGCACGGGCGGAATCAAGCCGGTGCTGTTCTTCGAAAATTCTGCCGACCCGGAGCATCGCACCGGGGGCGCGCGCGCTGGCCGGGAAATTCGCGACGAGTCTGTTCAGCGTCGCACGTGCCAGCTCGTCTTGATCGTCGTGCCAGTAAATTAGCGCCAGCGCTTCAAGCGCAGCCGGCGCGTCGGGTCCGCGGGGCGCGATTGCCAGATACTCGAGGATCGCGCGCCGGGCGCGGCCGGGTTCCGCTTTCAGCGCTCGCGCGGTCACCCACAGCAGTTGCGCGCGAACCGATTGCTCCGGCGCCATCGCAAGCCCCGCGCTTGCCTGCGCCTGGGCCGCGGACAAATCGCCCTCGCGGAGCAGCAATTCGGATTCGTCGCGATGATAAGCGAGTGAAGCCGTGTCGGCGAGCTCGGGGTTCGACGCGAGGAGCGAATGGGCAATCATGCGCGCTTCGCCGTCCGAGTCGGAGCGCGGATACTTGTCTCGCAGTTCCATCGCGTCCGCATAGGCTGACTTTGGATTCCCGAGCGCGATGAGCGCGCGCGCTTGTGCGATGCGCGCGCGCTGCTCGATAGACGCTTCGGGCGTCCGCGCAATCAGCCGCGACGCGACGGCAGCGGCCTCGGCGTTGCGGCCGAGCTTCAGCAGATTGTCGGCCCGGATAATCTCGCCGCGGTCGATCATCACGCTACCCGGATACGACCTGACGAGCCGATCGAGCGTGTCTGCCGAGGCGTTCAGATCGCCCTGGTCGCGCTGAGCGAGCGCAAGGTAGAAGAGCGCATAGTCACCGAGTGCGGGAAAATTGTCGGCTGCAAATTTGAGACGATCGATCGCGCGCGCATTGTCGTGGCTCTGATACGCGCGATAACCGTCGAGGAACGCCGCCTGTGCGTCGGACGGCGGCTCGATGGGCGCGGCGATGGGACCGGCCGGTGGCGCGGCTTGCGAGGACGCGGCTGCTGAATCGGCACGGGCGGGCGCCGACGCGCATCCGGCGAGCAGCATCGCGGATAGAATCACCAGCGCGCCATCGCGCCACCATTTCGCTATCATCTGATCTTGGTTAGCGCATGCTGGAAGCGTCTTCAATTGGGCATCACCCGCCAAGACGGTTCCCCGGCGCGACATGGGAGCGCCGTCAGGCAACTGAAAAAACGTCAGGCAACCGAAAAAGCGTCAGGCAACTGAAAAAATGGGCGATTCAAGCAAAGTGATTCTTGCCTCGGCGTCGCCGCGGCGCCGTCAATTATTGGGGGCGGCGGGAATTTCGTTCGAAGTTATCGAAAGCCTGGTGCCGGAGCGGCGCCTTACGGGCGAGCCGGCGCGCGACTACGCACTCAGGATGGCGCGGGAAAAGGCCGGCGCGGTTTCATCGCGGTTCGCGGAAGCGATTGTGATCGGCGCCGACACCATCGTGATGTGCGAGACTCAAATTCTGGAAAAGCCCGCCCATCCTGAGGACGCGCGCCGGATGCTCGAGATGCTCTCCGGGCGCACTCACACGGTCGTGACTGCGTTTGCATTGGCGCGCGGCGGAAGCGTCCTGGAGAGTTCGCCGGTCGAGAGCCAGGTCACTTTTCGCAAACTGTCCGAGGCCGAAATCGACGATTACATTGCCACCGAGGAACCATTCGACAAGGCCGGGGCGTACGGAATTCAGGGCGTTGGCGGTGGATTTATTTCCCGCGTCGAAGGATCGCGCGACAACGTGATGGGCCTGCCGACAGAGCCGGTCGTCGCGGCGCTGGCGCGATGGGGCGTGAAGCCCGCTTAGCCGAGGTCGCGGGAAATGTCGATTGGCAATGAAATTGAACGGCGGCTGGAGATCGTGCGAGCGCGGATCGCCGCGGCCGCCCGCCGCGCCGGCCGCAATCCCGCCTCGATTCGGCTCGTGCTCGCGAGCAAGACGCAGCCAAGCGAGGCGATTCGCGCCGCATCGCAGGCAGGCGCGCGCGATTTCGGCGAGAACTACGTCCAGGAGGCGATTGCGAAGCGCGCGGAGCTGGCGGACTTGCCCGAAATTCGATGGCATCTGATCGGCCATCTGCAAACCAACAAGGCAAAGACTGCTGCCGGCGCGTTCGCGCTCATTCACAGCGTCGATTCGGTCCGCCTGGCCGAGGCGCTGGGGCGGGCGCAACCGTCGCCGCGCGTCCGCGCGCTCATCGAAGTGAATCTCGGCGCCGAGGCGAGCAAGACCGGAGCGGCTGCGGACGGAGTCGCAGCCCTCCTGGACGCGGTTCGCGGCAAGATCGAAATCGACGGCCTGATGACGATTCCGCCGCCCGGCGCCGGCGCCGAGACGACGCGTCCCTACTTCGTGCGGCTGCGCGAGATGCGCGATCGCCTTGCAGTGCATTCGGGGCTTGCGCTAAGCGAACTCTCGATGGGCATGACCGACGACTTCGAAATCGCCATCGAGGAAGGCGCGACGATCGTGCGGATCGGGCGCGCGGTCTTCGGCGAACGCACGGCGTGAAAACGTGAGAACGTGAAAGAATGAAAAAGCTCGGATTCATCGGCGGCGGTAACATGGCCGAGGCGCTCGCGCACGGCCTTATCGCGCACAAGGTCTTCAAGCCGGCCGAAATTATTGTGTCCGACGTTGCGCCGGAGCGCCGGCGCAAACTGGCCCGCGCGCTCAAGCTCGCGACGACCGACGACAATGCCGCGGTCGTGCGCGAGGCCGGCGCCGTCGTGCTCGCCGTCAAGCCGCAAACGATCGACGCGGTGATGGCGGAAATCGCGGCCGAGCTGGCGAAAGCGAGCGGAAAAGCGGCCGGCAGGGGCAAGCTGTTCATTTCGATTGCCGCCGGCGTGACGATCGCGCGGCTGACGCGCGGGCTGGGCAGGCGCGCGCGAGTGATCCGGGTGATGCCGAACGCGCCCGCGATGGTGGGCCACGGGATGGCGGCGATGGTGCGTGGGCGTGGAGCGTCGGCGGGAGATGAGGCGTTCGCGCTGCGCATTTTCAGGGCGGTAGGAGACGCCGTCGCGCTCAAGGACGAAAAGCTCCTGGACGTGGTCACGGCGCTCTCGGGCAGTGGCCCCGCTTACGTTTACCTGTTCGCCAAGGCGATGGCGGATGCGGCGGTGAGCGAGGGAATCCCGCGCGAACTGGCTTTACGGATGGCGCTGAAGACGATTCGTGGCGCCGAACAGCTGATGCGCGAGTCCAAGCGCGAGGTCGGCGATTTGATTGCGGCGGTCGCTTCGCCGGGCGGCACCACCGAGGCCGCGCTGCGCCGGTTCGCCGAGCATGGTTTTTCTGATATCGTGGCCGCCGCATTGCACGCCGCCAGCGATCGCTCGCGCGAACTTGGCCGCGGAATCAACTAGCGGGAGCGCTATCGCGTGTACGCCTGGACCAACCTGATCATCTTCGTCGCGCAGACCCTCGACAGTTTGCTGACGCTCTATTTGTATGTCGTGATCATTTCCGCGTTGATGACGTGGATCGAGCCGAATCCGTACAATCCGATCGTCCGCTTCATCTATTCGATCACGGAGCCGGTCTTCGAATGGTTCCGCGAACATATCCCGGTAGTGTTCGGCGGAATCGATTTTTCACCGCTGATCGTGATTGTGGTCATCCAGCTCATCCAGCGCGTTGTCATTCCAAGCGTGGTGCATGCGCTGATTCCCGTCTACGCGTGATTCCGGGCGGCAATCCGCCGGCGCCAGACACGCCCTGGATGCGAGTGGCCAACGGCGAGGTAACAATCGAAGTCACGGCTCGGCCGGGCGCCTCGCGCCGAGGCGTCATCGGCACGAGTGGAGAACGCCTGGTCGTCGGCGTCCATTCAGGGCCGCAGAAAGGCAAAGCGAACGACGAACTGATCGAGTATCTGGCAGGCGAGCTGCGCGTGCCACGCTCGGCGCTGATGATCGTTCGCGGGGCAACCTCGCGTCGCAAGACGATCCGAATCGTGACGCATGACGCGGCCAAGGCGGCCTCGCGGCTGCGGCAGATTGGCAAACCAAAGTAGCGTCCGCCAACGCAAACGAGGCGAATCGAAGGCGAAAAATCTGCGTTTCGGTTGACTGCGCTGTTTTTCGTGGTTACTTAAAGGGGTGGAAGGTGAGAGTTTTCCATTAGCAGTCCCGGTTTTGTGATGCCAATTTACGAATACAAGTGCAACAAATGCGGCGTGTTCGAGGCGATGCAGGGCATTAAGGAATCCGCGCTCAAGAAATGTCCCACCTGCAACAGCAAGGTGGAGCGGCAGATGTCGCGCGGCTCGTTCATCCTGAAGGGCAGCGGATGGTACGCGACGGACTACGCCAAGAAGAGCACCCCGAGCAGCACGGACGCGGATTCAACGGCGTTGCCGGCTACGCCCGCGACCAACGGTAGCACGGCGTCATCGAGCGATTCGGCGGCGAAAGCGGCTGGCGAGTCGAAGCCGGCCTCGGAATCCAAATCGGCGTCATCGGAATCGAAGACGCCCTCGCGCTCGAAATCCTCCTCCGAAAAATCAGTGTCAGCCAAATCCGCCGACTGATTTTTCTTAGCGACTCTTTCCTTTGCGTCATCCCGATCGATTGTCGCATCCTGATCAGGCCTATATGTTCCCCGGCTCTTTCCCCGTGCAGCAGATCCGGGGTCCCTCGGCTCCGCAGACTCCGCTCGGGATGACACAAAGAGCAGCCGCATCTCTTCTCTCACCCCCTTCTAACAGGGACGAAGTCCCGCATCCTTGTTTTAATACTGGGTGCAGGGGATACCCCTGCTGAAACCCACGGCGGGTTTCACTAAAATCGGTCGAACCATATGCGCGCGCTGGTATTCGATCGCAATCTGGAATTTCGCGGCGACTATCCCGATCCCGTCGCTGTGCCGGGCGAGAGTATCGTCCGCGTCGCAGTCGCCGGCATCTGCGGAACCGACCTGGAGATCGCCCGCGGCTACATGCAATATCGCGGTGTGCCGGGTCATGAATTCGCCGGCCGCGTAATCGAATCGAAGAACGCCGCGCTCGCCGGACGACGCGTCGTTGGCGAGATCAACGCGGGATGCGGGCGATGCGCGACGTGCGCTAGCGGTCTCGCGCGCCATTGTCCGAGTCGCACAGTGCTGGGAATCCTCGGGCGCGACGGCGCCTTTGCAGAATTCCTTCGTCTTCCCGACGCCAACCTGATCCCGATTCCCGATTCGATGCCTGACGACGTCGCGGTGTTCGTGGAACCGGTCGCGGCGGCGTATGAGATCTTCGAGCAGGTTCATCTGGCGCGCAATCAGACGATCGCGGTGATAGGCGACGGCAGGCTCGGGGCGATTGTCGCGTTGGCGCTCAAGGGCGAGAAGTACCAGCCAAAGGTCACGGGCCATCATCGGGAGAAACTCGCGCGGCTGGCCGGTCTCGGACTCGATACGGCCGAGGAATCTTCTGTGCGGGACAAATTCGACGTTGTGATCGATTGCAGTGGAAGTGGATCCGGTTTTGGGCGCGCGGTTGAACTGGTCCGGCCGCGCGGAAAGATCATCCTGAAGAGCACCGCGGCCGTGGCGGCTGAAATTAATCTGGCGCCAATCGTGGTGAATGAAATCACCATAATCGGTTCGCGATGCGGCCGCTTTCAGCCTGCGCTCGACGCGCTCGCGGCCGGAAAAATCGATCCTCGCCCGCTGATCGATGGCGCCTTCAGGCTCGATGACGGCCTGGCAGGCTTCGAAGCCGCAAGCAATCCGCTCAATTTCAAAATACTGCTGAGAGCGCCGTGAAACGGCGAAGCCCCCGGCCATTGCGCGCCGGCCCAATCGTGGTCGGGATAGATACCGGCGGCACGTTCACCGATCTGGTCGCGATCGCCGGCGGTGAAATCCGCGTGCACAAAGTGCTCTCGACGCCGGCGGACCCTGCCGACGCTGTCATCCGCGGCCTGTGCGAGATGCTCGCGGGGATCGACACGGCGCCGGAGTCCGTCACCTACAGCTCCACCGTCGCGACCAATGCGCTGCTCGAGAAGAAGGGCGCGCGCGTCGCGCTGTTTACCAACGCGGGTTTTGAAGACCTTATCGAGATCGGCCGGCAGAACCGCGACGACCTGTACGCGCTGGCGCCTTCGCGACCCGAGCCGCTGGTCGGCCGCGCGATGCGCTTCGGCGTAGCCGAGCGCACGCTGTTCGACGGGATCATCATCAAATCGTTGAGCCGGATGGAACTCGCGCGAATTCGGCGCCTCGCGGCACGGAGCCTCGCCGACGCATTCGCCATCTGCCTGCTTCACTCGTACGCCAATCCGAAAGGCGAGGAATCGATCGCGCGAGCGCTGGCGCCTCTGGGACGGCCGCTTACGGTCTCGCATCGGATTCTCGCCGAGTATCGCGAATATGAGCGCTTCTCGACGGCGGTCGTGAATGCGTACGTCGCGCCGCGGATGTCATCGCATCTGAAAAACCTGGAGACCCGGCTCCAAGGGACGCGGCTGCGAGTCATGCAATCCAACGGCAGCGCGATCGGCCCGGAGCTGGCGCGGGCAGAGCCGGTGCGAACGATTCTCTCCGGTCCCGCGGCGGGCGTGATTGGAGCGGCAAGCCTGGCGCGCGCATTCGGCACCGATCGTTTCATCACGTTCGACATGGGTGGGACCTCGACGGATGTATCGCTGTTCGATCGCCGCGCGCGAATCCGCACACTGAGTCATCCCGACGGATACGCGGTGCGCACGCCCGTGATCGACATTCACACCGTCGGCGCAGGCGGCGGATCGATCGCGCGGATTGACGCAGGCGGTTCGCTCCAAGTCGGGCCGGATAGCGCGGGCGCCGATCCCGGGCCCGCGTGCTATGGACGCGGCGAATCGTGCACCGTTACCGACGCCGACCTGGTGGCGGGCAGGCTGGTCGCAGAAAATTTCCTGGGCGGCCAAATGAAGCTCTATCCGGAGCGCGCCGAGCGCGCGTTGTCGCGGCTCGCGCGAGCAATGAAAACGAATCCGATTGCAGCGGCGCGCGGGATTATTCGCGTCGTCAATGCGAACATGGAGCGTGCGATTCGCGTGATCACGGTCGAGCGCGGCTACGATCCGCGCGACTTCGCGTTGCTGGCGTTCGGCGGCGCCGGCCCGATGCACGCGTGCGAACTGGCGCTCGATTTGGGTATCGGGCGAATCGTGATGCCGCGAAATCCCGGCCTGCTGTGCGCGTGGGGCGCGTCGAGCGCTCCTTTGGGCCGCGAGTATTCGCTCACGGTGCGCGAGACAAATCCGAACTATCGAGGCCTGGTCGCGCGCGCCTCGGCGCTGGTCCGCCGCGCACACGCCGAGCTCGGGGCTGAAGGAGCGGCCGCGATTCGTCACGAACTGTGGGCCGACATGCGCTATCGGGGGCAGTCGTACGAGCTCGAAATCGCACTCACGCCCCGATTCGTCGCCGACTTTCACTCGACGCACCGCAGAACTTTCGGACATTGCGCCGCCAGCGCCGCCGTCGAAGTGGTGAATATCCGAATCCGCGCAGTCGCGGGGGATTCGCTCGCCAGGCCCAGGCGAATCGCGCGCCAGGCCGGGAAGCCAACGCCGGTTTCAAGCGGACGAGTGCTGGTTGGCGGGCGCGAACGTACGGTGCCGATCTACGAGCGAGCCTCATTTGGCGCAGGCGCGCGCGTGCGCGGGCCGATCGTCGTCGTCGAGCTGAGTTCCACCGCGTACGTCGCGCCGGAATTCACTTTGCGCGTGGATGACTTCGGCAATCTCCAGCTGGAGGCGGCGCGATGAAGCTCGATTCGATCCAGCTGGCCGTGATGAACAGTCGGCTTGCGGCGATTGCCGACGAGATGGGCGTTGTGCTTGGGCAGACGGCGTTCTCGCCCAACATCAAGGAGCGGCACGATTTTTCGTGCGCGATTTTCGACGCGCGCGGCGAGCTGGTCGCACAGGCCGCGCATATTCCGGTGCATCTCGGATCGACGCCGCTCTCGGTGCGCGCGGCAATTGAGAATCTCGAGCTCCAGCGGGGCGACGTCGCCGCGCTGAACGATCCCTTCGCCGGCGGGACGCACCTGCCCGACTTGACCCTGGTCGCACCGGTGTTTATCGGGGTCGAGCGCCGCCCGTTCGCGTACGTCGCCAACCGGGCGCATCACGCGGATATGGGCGGGATCGCGCCGGGCTCGATGGCGCTGGCGACGGAGATTTACCAGGAAGGGTTCCGGTTGCCGCCGGTGAAAATTGTCAGCGGCGGCGAGATCGCTCGCGACGTGATGACGCTATTTCTTGCCAACACCAGAGTCCGCGAGGAGCGCGAGGGCGACCTGCGCGCGCAGATTGCCGCGTTGTCGGTCGGCGCCGAGCGGTTGCTCGCGATCGTAAAAACCTCGGGACGCAAGACGGTCGAAGCTGCGATGGACGGGCTCAAGGATTACGCGGCGCGCCTGATGACCGCGGCGCTTGCCGAGCTTGCGCCCGGAACCTATCGGGCGGAGGATTTTCTCGACGACGACGGATTCGGCACGGGTCCGATTCCAATTCGCGCCGCAATCACAATAGGCGGCGGCAAGGCGCTCGTCGATTTCACCGGCTCCGCGCGGCAGGTGCGCGGTTCGGTCAACGCAAATTTCGCGATCACCCTGTCGGCGACTTTCTACGTAATGAAATGCCTCGCGGCACAGGCCGTGCCCGCCAACGAGGGCCTGATGCGCCCGATCAGCCTCGTCGCGCCGCCGGGCTCGATCGTCAACGCGTTGGCTCCAGCAGCGGTCGCGGGCGGAAACGTCGAGACCTCGCAGCGAATTGTCGACGTTTTGTTTCGCGCGCTCGCCAAGGCGGCGCCCAGTCGTATCCCGGCGGCGAGTTCGGGCTCGATGTCGAATCTCACGGTCGGCGGCTTCGACCGATTTCGCGACCGCCATTTTTCTTACTACGAAACGATCGCCGGTGGCGCGGGCGCCGCAAGCGGCCGGCCCGGCGCCTCCGGCATCCACACCCACATGACCAACACGCTCAACACGCCGATCGAGGCGCTCGAGGCCTACTACCCGATGCGGATCACCGAGTATCGAATCCGGCGCGGCTCTGGCGGCCGTGGCCGCGCGCGCGGCGGCGATGGACTGATTCGTGAACTCGAGTGCCTGGTCGATTCGAACGTCAGCTTGCTCACCGAACGGCGGACAATCGCGCCATACGGACTCGCCGGCGGATCACCGGGCGCGACGGGGATAAACATTCTGGTGCGCGGCACGCGACGAACCAGGTTACCCGGCAAAACGAATATCGACCTCAAAGCCGGCGAGCGCATTCGAATCGAGACGCCCGGCGGCGGCGCCTGGGGCCGTCGCTAAACCCGGAAGTGGCGCATCGGCGAGCGGCCCGCTAGCTTGAGCACGATGGCGGAGCAGCAATTCTATGTGGGCATCCATGGCGTTATCGCCAGTCGCGGGCGAATGCTCGTGCTCAAGCGCGCGCCGGTGATGCCGTATCGCCCCGGAAGCTGGGACCTTCCCGGCGGCCATCTTGCGCTCGGCGAGAGTTTCGAGGATTGCCTGTTGCGCGAGGTCAAGGAGGAAACCGGGATTGATGTCGCGATCGACCGCCTGCTCGGCTTGCACAGCATGGTTTCAGAGCCCTATCTGCAGGCGCTCTACTCGTGTCGGCTGGCAGTTTTTCAGAAAGTGCAGCTGCGCCCCGACGAACACGTCGAGCATCGATGGGTCACGCCGGCCGACGTCGCGAGCCTGGAGTTGATTCCTTATCTCGCGGCAATTTTGAAGCGCGGTATGCTGAGTTACGTGAAGTGATCGAGGCGATGCGGCGCTATCTTGCGATCAGGCGGCCGCGCCAATAGCCGAAAAAGTTGGCGCATTCGAGTTCGTGATAAATCGCCCGCTCCGGATCGCCGCGCATCGCGGCGGCTGCCATTCGCACGCCGTTGCGGACGAGCTTGTCGAGGCGATTGTGGTTTTGCAGTCCCGCAAATGCGGTGCCCATGCCGAAGGCGAAGCTCTTGCGCCGCAGATACGCGCGCGTCATCCGCTCGGGAGGGATCAGATGATGCACGATTGCGCGCGGTGCAAAACCCATGGCGCCGCCGCGCGCCAATATCCGCGCGAACAGTTCGGTGTCCTCGCCTGAGATGGGATTGCCGCCGACCACGCCGAGGTCCTCGCGAAATTTCCCGAAACGCGCGAACGCAGAGCGCTTGAACCCGACATTGGCGCTGAAATAATTATCCAAGCGCTCGGCAGATGACGTTGGCGCCGACTCGATCGTGCGCCGGTCGTGAACTGCGAGTTTGACCCACAGGCTCGGCCCCAGCCACTTGGGCGGTGGCGACGACCATTGCGGGATGACCATACCGCACGCGGCGTCCAGGTCGCGCTGCCGCATGTCATCGAGCAGTTCGGCGGCCCAATCGCGCTCGGCCAGCGCGTCGTCGTCTATGAAGAAGATGAAGTCCGACGCGGTTTCGTCCACCGCACGATTTCGCGCAAAGCTCGAACCCAGACGCGATTCGAACACGCGCCGCATCGCAAGCGCCGCGCCACGCGCGCAGTCATCGATTACCGCTGCGGTGTCGTCGGTCGATCCATTGTCGATGACGAGGCAGTCGGCCTCGACGCCCGCCGGTATCGCGAGCGACGCGATACTCGCCAACGTCTCGCGCACCAGCGCCGCGCGATTATGTGTGGGAATCGCAATTGTGAGTTTGACTGTCAATGCGGTCGTGCGCGCCTGCCAAGCGAATCCGTCGCCGCTTCATGCCGCGTTCCGTCTCCATAATAGCCGAACCGCGCCTCGCACCGGATAACCCGGTGGAGATGCGCAGCTCGGCGCCGCCGCGGCAGGCCGCGTCAGTTCTTCGCCGGCGATGGCGCCGCGGCGGGCGCGGAAGCTGCTGAAGCAGCCGCCGCGGGCGATGCTCCTGGCGACGGCGATGGCGCCGCGGGCTTGGGCAGCGGAGCGCCCGATTGCGTGAACACGATCGACGTGACCGTCAGGTCGGGCGTCGCCTTTTGCTGGATGTCGGTCGGGGCGCTCAGGCGAAAACCGAAGTTGCGCGTCTCGCCCGGCACGAACGGCAGCACCGGCCGCCCGAAATTGGTGAACTCGAGCGGCGTCGCAATCGGGGTGTGAACCTCGCTGAAGACTTCCTTTTTGGTTTTCCCTTTGCCCTCGGAATACGTGACCGTGAACTGAACCTCGTCGATAGCCTTGTCGCCGCTGTTCGTCATCTTGCCGAAAATTCCCGGCACTCGCGATGCCGCCATCTTCATATCCACATCGCTCAACACGATTTTCGGGATGTACGCCTGCGCCTCGGGGAGCTGCTTCTGCGCGTTTTGTATATCCGCCAACTCGCGCCCGTACTGGAACTTTAGGCCCGCGTTGCCGGTCGCCTGCTCTTTGTCCAGTTCGTCGAGGATTTTCTGATAGGCGGCCGCCGCCTTGTCGTAGTCGTGCTTGTGGTAGAGATCGACGGCGTCCTTGTGTTCCTTGATGATGTTTTCCTTGAACGGGAAATCGACGAACAGCCGCCATTCGCCGCCCTGATTCACCATCACCATATCGTCGTCGTAGGTGACCTTGGGATACGTGTTTTCGGCCAGGTTCTTTTGCGCGGTCGAGTCGGGGGTCTGATCTCCGCTAAGTGAAGCATCGACCGTCCGCTCCCAGAGCGCGAGATCGGGCTGCGTCACGCTGACCGTGACTATCGCCTTGTCGCCGTCGGTCTTCGCCTCGCCAACCTTGTAGTCATAGGTGCGCAGCACGCCCTTGAACCAGTCCTTGCTCACGTCGGGGGCCATCGGGATTTCGCCGAGGAACTGATCCATGGTGCGATCGACCTGGTCCTGATGCGACAGCGCCTGGTAGCAGGTCGGGTAATTGTAAAATTTCAGGTTGCTCAGATAGGCTTCCGCCGCGCGCTGGGGCGTATGGCCCTGGCATCCCGCTACCAGCAACGCACAAACCACGCCGGCCGCAAGCATCGCACCCTTGGCCTGAATTCTGCTCATTGTCATCGTCGAAATTCCTCTTCATGCGAGCCGCAAACGGTTTGATTCTAATGTCGCTCCCACCAAAAACAAGCTCGGCTCAACGGCAGTTTCCACCCCTGACCGCCGTCTCGGGGGGCAACAGTCTTGCTTATCAGAAAGAAGGCGCGCTATGCGAACGGCCGCGGGTCCGCCATTCACGGCGCGGCTGGCTGCTGCTCGAGTTCAACGACGTTGCCCTCGGCGCGATTGTGATCGCGGCATCGTAGAACAACTAAAAACGAAAAACGTGATCGAGTTCCGCGGCCTTGAGTGGAATTTCCATATCGATTCTCCCGGACTATGCCTCTGATCCCGATGCTTCCAACACCCTCGCCGCTTGATTGCCGCTCTTGCGCCAACCATCATTCCTGAACCACGATGCTCCCCAGCCACACCCCGGCCCTCGCCATTTTCGCCCTGACCTACGCAGTGATCGCGCTCGGCGAAATTCCGTGGCTGCGCATCGATCGCACCGGCGCCGCGTTGGCGGGCGCGGTCGCGATGGTCGTGTCCGGCGCTCTCAGCGGAGCCGCGGCCGAGCGCGCCATCGACTTCCACACGATTGCCCTGCTGCTCGGGATGATGATCGTAGTGGCGAACTTGCGCCTCTCGGGCGCCTTTGCGTTCTTCGCGCGCGGGCTGCTGAGCAGGGCGCGCTCTGGCTTCGGGATGCTTGCGATGACCGTCGCCGCGGCGGGCTTGCTCGCCGCGTTTTTCATTAATGACGTTGTCTGCCTGGCGCTCACCCCTCTGATAATCGACGCCGCCGAAATTGCGGACCTCGATCCCATCCCGCTTTTGCTGGGACTCGCGACCGCCAGCAACATCGGCAGCGCCGCGACGATCACCGGCAACCCGCAGAACATGATCGTCGCAGGCTTCGCGCATCTCGGCTACTCCAGCTTCGCATTTCACCTGGCGCCGGCCGCCATCATCGGCCTCGTGATCGATTTCCTGGTGATCGCCGCGGTTTACCGAAAATCGATCGGAGCGCCGCGGCGGCCCAGTGATGCCCCCGCTCCACGCACGCTTCGCGTCAACCGCCCGTTGATGATCAAATCGTCGATCGTCGCGCTCGGTGCGTTGGCGATGTTCGTCGCCGGCTATCCGACCCACCTGGTCGCGATGAGCGCCGGCGTGATCCTGCTGTTCACCCGGCGAATCAAGCCGCATCGCGTGTATCGGTTGATCGATTGGACGATGCTCGCGATGTTCACCGGACTCTTCATCGTGGTGGCCGGTTTCGAAACCACCGGCTTCCAAACCGAAGTGTTGAGCCTGGTCGGCGTTCAGCGGTTGACCCATCCCGTCACTCTGACAGTCGTCGTCGCGATCCTTTCCAACCTGGTCAGCAACGTGCCCGCCGTGCTGCTGTTCCGTCCGCTCTATCCGATGCTTGGCGGCGGACGCACGCTTGCGCTGTTGATCGCGAGCGCGAGCACCTACGCGGGAAATCTTACCCTGGTTGGATCGATCGCCAATCTGATCGTGGTCGAGCAGGCGCGGTTGAGGAGGATTGACGTGACCTTTGTCGATTACTTGCGCGTGGGCGTGCCAATCACGCTGATCACGCTGGCGATCAATACTGCGTTTCTGGCGCTCTGGCCGTAGCCGCTTGCGTCGCCCGCGGCGGAAACCAAAAACGCTCGACTTCGGTGGCGCGGACCACATCGTCAATCATCCGCGGGATATCGAAGCACGATTCCGCCGCCTCGACTTCCTCGATTCGCGCCCGCGTCTCGGGATGCGCCGGCACAAACAGCGTGCAGCAGTCCTGATCGGGCAATATCGATGTCTCGAACGTGCGCAGCCGGCGCGCCTGATCGATAATCTCGTTTTTGTCCATCCCGACCAGCGGCCGCATGACCGGAAACGCCGCCGCCTTCTCGATCACCGCCATGTTTTCCAGCGTCTGCGAGGCGACCTGCCCCAGGCTCTCGCCCGTTACCAGCACCGTCGCGCCTGAACGCTCCGCAAGCGCGCTGGCGATTCGCAGCATGAAGCGCCGGTACAGCACCACGCGCAGCGGACGCAGAGTGTTCGCCACGATCTCGCGCTGCAAGTTTCCAAACGGCGCCAGCATCAGCGTCGATCGCGCCTGCCAGCGCGTCAGATGAGCCGCAAGCTCCGCCGCCTTCTCCCGGCTCGCCGCCGAAACGATCGGATACGCATGAAAATGTACGAAGTCCAGCCTAAGCCCGCGCCGCATCATTCGATGCGCCGCGACCGGCGAATCGATCCCGCCCGACAGCAGCGCCAATCCACGCCCCGTCACGCCTACCGGAAGTCCGCCCGCACCCGGCATCTTGCCCGCCGACACGTACGCCGCGTCGTTCATTATCTCGATCGATATCGTGAGCTCGGGAGCGCGCAGATCCACTTCGAAGCCGAGCGCCTCCTGCACTTCACCGCCAACCGCGCGATCTATTTCCACCGAATTCATCGCGAACCGCTTGTCCTCGCGCTTGGTCCGCACCGCAAATGTCCTTGCACTGCTTCCCGTCGCGAGCTTGATCGCTTCGCGCGCGATCGATTCGATGTCGCGAGCGGTCGCATGGCTGAGCGAGAAGTTCTGCAGCCCGAAAATCAACGCCGCGCGCTCGGCGGCGGTTTCGTCGCTAAGCTCCTCGGGGATTTGCACCATCAGGCGCGGCCCGACGCTGCGGATATTGCCCAGCCGGTAGTCGCCGAATATATCGCGCAGATTCTGCTTGACCTGGTCCACGAATCGCCACTGATTGCGCCCTTTGAGCGCGATCTCGTGGTATCTGCCAATCAAATATCGCATGTTCTGAAGTCGCTCGCGTGCATCCGCCGGACTTGAGGTTAGCCCAGGCACGGGCAGCATTGAAAACCGGCCGCGCGCTTGCAAGATGCGCGCTGCGCGCGATTATCTGTAGTGATGAGCGACGCCACTGCATTCGCCCGCCACGTCGAGACCATCCGACGCAAGCTCTCCACCGTCACTCCCGTCCCGCGCGCGGCGCTGGCGAACAAGTCCAACGCCGCCGCGGTGCTGATGCCGCTGTTCGAGCGCGCCGGCGGCCTTCACGTCATTTATATCCGCCGCTCTGACCATGTCGCCAGCCATCGCGGCCAGGTTGCGTTTCCGGGCGGACGCGTCGATCCCGTGGATGCGACCCTGCTCGACGCCGCTTTGCGCGAGGCGCACGAAGAAGTCGGCATCCATCCTTCGACCGTAGAGGTGGTCGGCGCTTTTCCCACCATGCAAACGACGACCAGCGGAATCGTCGTCGCGCCATTCGTCGGCGTGATTCCGTCCGACGCGCCGCTCAGGCCTCAAATCTCCGAGGTCGCCGAAATCTTCGACGTGCCTCTTACCGCGCTGCGCGATCCGAAGTTTCGCGGCGAGTATGAATGGAAGAGCGACGGGCCGGCCGGTCGTTCCTCGAAATTTCCGGCGATTCTCTACCGCGGCCAGGTAATCTGGGGCCTCACCCTGCGCATCACGCTGAACCTGCTCGAGCTTCTGGAAACGGCCCCCTTTTCCGCGCACTGCTGAAAGCGGGATAAGTGAAAAAGTAAAATTTCCAAACGGGAGTCGAATCCAATGGGACGCAATATCCTCTTCATCACCACCGATCAGCAGCGCTACGACGCGCTGGGATGCAACGGCGGCACGATCGCGAAGACCCCGGTCGCCGACCGGCTCGCCAATGACGGGATCAACTATCGGCGCGCGCACAATCAGAATGTCGTCTGCATGCCGGCCCGCTCGACCATGATTACCGGCCAGTACGTGCGCACCCACGGCGTCGTCGCCAACGGGGTTGCGCTTCCGCCCGATTCGCCGAGCGTCGCGGCCTATCTTCACGAGCAGGCCGGTTACCGCACCGCGCTGCTGGGCAAGGCGCATTTCGAGCCCGCTTTCGATTTGCAGGGGCGATGGTTCGAGAACCGGATGGCGCGCGAGAATTCGACCGGCCCGTATCGCGGCTTCGATCGGATGGAACTGGCGATGCATTCGCCGATCGGCGGATGGCATTATTCGCTGTGGCTGCAGAAAAACCATCCCGACGAAATGGGCGGCTTCGCGCCGATTCTCACCGCGATGCCCGGCGGCGACACCGGAGCGCCCGAAGTGAAGTACAATCCGATTCCGCGCGAGCATTACCACACCGACTGGGTGGCGGCGCGGACGATCGCATACCTCGATTCGCTCGATCCCGGCGACAACTGGTTCGTGTGGATGAGTTTCCCCGATCCCCATCATCCATGGGATCCGCCGCAGGACGAGGCGCGGCGAATCAATTGGCGCGATCTCGATCTGCCCGCCGGCTATCCGGGCTCGCGCGAGAAAATTGAAAAAATACTGGCCGGCAAGCCGCGCCATTGGCTCGACTGGTACCAGGGCCGTTTCGGCAACTTCGAGGGCGGCCCGGCCAACTTCGTCCCGTGCCAGCTCACCGAGGATCAGCTGCGCGAAGTCAACGCGATGATCCACGTCGAAAACGAATTGATCGACCAGGCTTGCGGCCGCGTGCTCGCCCGAATCGCCGAGCGGGGATGGGAGGCGCGCACCGACGTATTCTTCACGACAGACCACGGCGAGCTGCAAGGCGACTTCGGCTTGCTCTACAAGGGCCCGTATCACGTTGACGCGCTGATGCGGCTGCCGATGATCTGGCGTCCCGCGCCGTCAGCCAAAATTACGCACAGCGAAATCGCGGAGCCGGTCGGGCAGCTCGATCTCGCGCCGACGTTCTGCCAAATCGCCGGCGTCCCGGTTCCCGACTGGATGCAGGGCAAGCCGCTCCCCATCGCGCCGGGCTCGGGCCGCCAGCGCGTCATCACCGAATGGGACAGCCAGTTCGCCGCGATCGGGATGCATCTGCGCAGCATCTATCGCGACGGTTACACGCTCACCGTTTACGAGAAATCGACTCGCGACTATGGATTCGACCTGGCCAACATTCCGCCGTTGCTGGCGCCGCGCGGTCCGATTGCCGATATCCGCTACGACGGCAGCGAGGGCGAGCTTTACAATCTGCGCGAGGATCCGATGCAATGGCGCAATCTGTGGAACGATCCGGGCTGCGCGAAGCTGAAGTCCGATCTGCGCGCCGACCTGTACGACAATCTTCCTCCCGAGCGCAGTCCCAAGCTGCCTGTGGAGGCGCCCGCTTAGGTCAAATGCGGAACCCACCGTGGGTTCCGCACC